>NZ_QHLJ01000003.1 GCF_006864365.1 Campylobacter sp. MIT 99-7217 | reverse complement strand
AAGAGATGCTTCTATGGGTCGCTCCCAAGGACTTAACATTGATACCTTTTTACTTAAAAGTATCAAGGTGCAAGATAGCAATGTAGGAGCAAGTTATGGGCATTTTACAGGTGGGGTTATAGAAGCTGAGACCAAAAGAGCTGAAAAGGACTTTGGAGTAAATTTTGCTTATCAAATTTCTCAAGGAAATGCAAATGATGGAGCTTTTTCACTCACAAGGTATCATGTTTATGGAGATAAGCAAAATTTCTTAAATTCAAGCTCTCCTGATAAACAACCTAAATTTGTGCGTCATTCTTTTCGTTCAAGTCTTGAAACTAAGGTAAATGAAAAACTAGGCATTATAGCAAGTTTTACGACAACACAAAGTTTTATCCCTATAAAAGAATTCGATGATGTAAGCTTTAGTTCTGTGGAAAGGACGCAAAAAAGGCAGTCTTATAATTTTTTTATTAAAAGTGATTACCAAGTAAGTGATGATGTAGCCTTGGTTGCAAGCTATGGATATATGCCTCAATTTGGTATATATTATCAAGAAAATGCCAAAAACTCAAAAACCACAATGAAAAATGGCGGTCATATGCTTAATACCGAAGCTACTATAGGCAATTCTCTAGGATTTTTTACAGCAAATGCTTCCTTTTCTTATATGGAAGAATCACGCCGTAGTGATAGTGCTATACTTAAAACTTGGTATTATTCTCAAGGAGATAAGGACTGGGGCGATCCGCAAAGCGATCAAATTGAGGGAAGCTTTGGCGATGAGGATAATAAACAAAGTGATTTAAGTCTTAAGATCGCTCAAAATTTTGAGCCTTACTATAATGATAGCTTTGAAAATGGTTTTAATATAGGAGCTGAGTTTTCTTATACTTATGCGTATTTTAAAAGGCTTAAGGATTCTTATGAAGCAACAGGTTCTGATATGATAGCCACGCAGGGTCAATGTCAAATCAATGATCCATGGTGTTCTTCTACTCCTATGCCTGATGTTGATTGGGGCCAAAATTATGGACAATACTTCACAGCCCTTAATGAATATAAAGCAGGTAAAGCAAGTATGGACAATGTCCAAACAGCCCTTTTTGTAGAAAATGAAAGTAAATTTGATTTAGGTAATAAAGGCGATATAAGTGCTAGGATAGGCTTAAGGGCTGATTATGATACCTATATGCAAAAAGCTCCTATAGCTCCAAGATTTAGTGCAAACTATACAGCTCCTTGGGGAAAAGATGAGTTTAGATATAACACAAGCTTTACCTTTGGAGCAAATCGCTACTATGGAAGAAATATGTATTCTTTTAAGCTTAATCAAATCAAGAGTAAGTTATATAAGGTTTATGAAAGAGCAGATGTTATAGATCCTTGGACTGAAAATAATTTGGCACAGGGGTTAGATGAGTATGATTTTACAAGATTAAAAATTCCGTATGCTGATGAGCTTATGTTTGGAGTGGTGCAAGAAGTGGGACTTTTTGATGTGAGTAGTAAATATATCCACCGCTTTGGACGAGATGAGGTTCGTGTTGTGTGTGGCAGAAAGGATAATAATGGGGATTGCCTATCTTACACTTATGACAATCAAGATAAATCAGATACCGATGTCATCACTCTTAGTATAATGAATAACACACCTTTTATGGCTGGAGGCTTTTCAAATTTCTTTAGTTTTGCCTTTGATTATACTCATACAACTCGTTCATATAATGATTATCAAAAAAGTGAGGAATATAATCCAAATGATGATAAATTTGTTAGTTATAATGGTAAAATTCAAAGACTAAGCGAACTACCTGTTACAAATTTTGCTCAGCCTTTAAGCTTTAGATTTTCAACCACTCATGCTATCAATCTTTTGCGAACGAATTGGACTTTAAATAATTTCTTTAGGGTTAGAATGCCTTATAATGCGACTACAATAGCTTATGATGAAAATGGAAATGCACTAGGAGGAGATGGAAGTTCGCCTGATCAAGCTATCCTTTATGAAGACTACCGCATACCAACTCGCTTTACTTGGGATTTAAGACTAGGTATAGAAAAGGCTGTGTATGGTAAAAACACTCTTTATTTTAATGTTGATGTTTATAATGTCTTAGATAAAACCAATCTCACTGTGAGAAAGGATACTAAAAATTTGAGTAAAAATAGTGGAGGTTTAGCTTATGAGCTTGGGCGTCAATTTTGGCTTGAGATAGGGTATAGATACTAAAAAAATTTATCTTAAGCAAGTAAAGGACAAGCCCTTAAAAGACAAAGTGTTTTTATGCTTTGACTTTTTGTATAGAATAAAAGCATTATATTTAAAGGGCTGTTAAAATTTATGAAGTTAAAAGCTTATTTTAAGGACATAAAATAAGCTTTATGCCTTTAGAATTTAGGCGTTGTTGATAAGGCTTGTTGTGATATTAGCGATTTCAAGCTCTTCATCGGTAGGAACGATGAGAATTTTTACCTTAGAACTTTCTTTACTGATAAGACTTAACTTTCCTCTTAAGCCCTCATTTATACCCTCATCGATATCAAAGCCAAGATGAGAAAGTTTATTGCAAACGAGCTTTCTTACAAGATCTGAGTTTTCTCCAACCCCTGCTGTAAAGATCAAAGCATCAGTTCGTGGTAAAATAGAAAAATAAGAGCCTATATACTTTGCTAAGCGATAAATATACATGTCAAGTGCAAGTTTAGCCTTTTCATTTCCACTTTGTATTTGAGTGTCTACATCTCTAAGGTCATTATATCCGCAAACTCCTAAAAATCCGCTTCTTTTATTCATGATTGCATCAAGTTCTTCGGTGTTATAATCAGAAATCCTAGCCAAATGCGAGATAATAGCAGGATCAATATCTCCGCACCTAGTACCCATCATAAGTCCCTCAAGAGGGGTAAAACCCATAGAAGTATCTACAGATCTTCCATTTTCAATAGCACAAATGCTAGCACCATTTCCAAGATGAGCACTAATGGCGTTAAATTTATCATAGTCTATACCCAAAAACTCAGCCGCTTTTTTGCTAACATAAGAATGTGAAGTGCCGTGAAAGCCGTATTTTCTAATGCCCTCTTTTTCGTAAAATTCATAAGGTAAGGCATACATATAAGCGTAGTTAGGCATGCTTGAGTGGAAAGCTGTGTCAAAAACTGCTACATTTGGCACTTCAGGAGCAGCTGAAATCATAGCTTTGATGCCCACAAGATGAGCTGGGTTATGAAGAGGAGCTATGACACCCACACGGCGAATTTCTTTTAATATATTTGTATCGATAAGACAAGGCTCGGTAAGATTTTTTCCACCATGAACGACTCTATGTCCACAACCATCAAGATCTTCTAAGCTTTCTAAGATTCCACTATCTTGGAAAAACTCGCTGATCACATTAATGCCTGCTTGGTGATTTGGCACAGGCTCATCTCTTTTTTCAACCTTATCGCTGATGAGATCTTTAAGCTCGATTTTAGAGGTGTGTTCGCCTATTTTTTCTATCACGCCACTTGCTACAGCCTTTTTATCCTCATAAAGCTTAAATTTAATAGAGCTTGAGCCTGAGTTGATGACAAGGATTTTCTTTGTGTTGGTATTCATTTTTACTCCTTTTTGGTTGTAAATTTAAAGTAAATTTAGTTTAATTACATTTACTTTTCATTGCTTCTTGCTTGAATGGCACTTAAAATGACTGTATTGACTATATCATCGACTAAGCAGCCACGACTGAGGTCATTAACAGGTTTTTTAAGCCCTTGCAAAATAGGACCTATAGCAATAGCCCCTGATGTCCTTTGAACTGCTTTATAGCCTATATTTGCAGCATTAAGGTCAGGAAAAACATAAACATTTGCAAAACCGGCTACTTTTGAATTTGGCATTTTACCCTTTGCGGTGAGGGGATCATAAGCAGCGTCAAATTGCAAAGGACCATCGACATTTAAATCAGGGTATTTTTCTCTGGCTATTTTTAAAGCTTCTTTACTTGCATCCACGCTTGGACCTTGTCCGCTATCTCCGCTTGAATAAGAAAGTATAGCTACTTTTGGCTCAAGTCCAAATTCTTTTGCGGTTTGAGCTGAGCTGTAGGCTATTTCTGCGATTTGTTCAGGTGTTGGATTTGGCGTAACGGCACAATCAGCAAAGACAAGAAGTCTATCTTCTAAGGACATAAAAAACATTCCAGAAACGGTTTTGACATTTGGCTTTGTTTTGATAAGCTGAAGTGCTGGACGAATGGTCTCAGCTGTAGTTGTAGAAGCCCCACTTACCATAGCATCAGCTTTGTTTGTATGCACTAAAAGTGTGCCAAAAAAGGTTTTATCAAGCACAAGTTTATGCGCTTCTTCTAAACTTAAGCCCTTTTGTTTTCTTGCTTCATAAAGGATATTTGCAAATTCATCGTGTAGGGGCGAGTTTTGAGGGTCTAAAATTTGAATACCTTGTAAATTTAGCCCTAAATTTTTCGCCTTTTGCATAATATTTTCTTCTTTGCCAAGCAAGATGAGCTTTACAACTTTTTGAGAAAGAAGCTCTGCTGCAGCTTTTATAATCCTATCATCATCACTTTCTGGTAAAACGACGGTTTTAATGTCTTTTTTAGCTAAAACGCTAAGTTCGTAGCGAAAACGACTTGGAGTTAAAAAATTATAATCATCAATTTCCTCGCAAGAATTAACATCACTCCATTCATCAATGAGGGTGAAAGCGCGATTATCTAAATGAAGTTTTAGGTAATTTTCAGCCATTTTATAATCATCTTTTTGTATGACAGCATAAACAGGAGAATTAAGCTCTTTAGCAAGTTTGACATTAATTTCAAATGCTCCTAAAATCCCAAAATAATGCACCCCAAAAACAAAAACAAAATCATATTGAGTTTTTAAATTTTCAAAATCATTAATGATTTTATCGATGAAAAAATCTTTGTTTTCATTATATGCTTTAAAGCCCTCTTCAAATTCAAATCCAAAACTTGAGCGAGGGTCTTGTTCAAGCTTAAAATGTGTGATGAGATCTTGAAGTACATGTTGCGTATCTGAGTGAGCTATGGGACAAAATATCGCTAAATTTGGGTGTTTTAGACGGAGTTTTTGGATAAGTTGTGTGCTTACTCTTAAATTTAAGTCCTTGCTAGAACAACGAAATAAATATAAACTTTTCATTTTTTCTCCTTGATCTTAAAAGTTGGAACTTATCTTGCTTAGATTAAAAAATAATTTACAAACAATTTAACAAAAATAAGCTAAATTTAAACTTTAGAAAGGAAGCAAGATGAAAAAAAGTTATTTTCGTGTTTATTTTTCACTCGCATTTTTCGCATTTTTCGCGGGTTGTTCTGCTACTGTTGATCCACAAATCAGCATGAAACCGCCTGCTTATGTAGAGGAATTACCACCAAAACAAGCTAATAATGTCGAGGCAGTTCCGGGTTCTCTTTTTGGTAAAGGCGATAATCCTTTATTTTCTGATAAAAAGGCAATGAATGTCAATGATCTAGTAACCGTAGTCATTCAAGAAAGTACCACACAAAGCACACAAGCAAACAAAACAACGACAAAAACAAACAACGCCAACCTAGGTGGTGGTTCTATCACTGGAACAAGTGGTTCGCCTGTAACTACTGCGATCAATCAGATCAACAAATACTCAAACATAGGTTTTCAAACAAATTCTACTTCAAACTACACAGGACAAGGCTCACAAAGTAGAAATGAAAGCTTTAATACAACAATTTCAACAAGAGTGATCAAGATCCTTTCTAATGGAAATTATTTTATCGAGGGTTCAAGAGAACTTTTGATCAATGGAGAAAAGCAGATCATACAACTTAGCGGAGTTATCCGCCCTTATGACATAGGACAAGATAATACCATAGATAGCCGTTATATAGCTGATGCAAAAATACTTTATAAAACAGAGGGTGAAGTGGCTAAAAGCACTAGAAAAGGCTGGGGTGCTAAGGTGCTAGAAACGATTTGGCCTTATTAAAATTTAAACTTGTTTATCGTAAGCTTACGATAAACAAGAGCTTATAAACTTGCATAAGCTAGGATAAGAGTGATTATACAGCCTGCAAGTAAGGTGTAAATTTGTTTGTTTCTATCTTTTTTAATCGCAAAAAGCGTGATGATAAGTCCTGAAAGATAAAGCATAAGCAAAGCTACACCAAAACCTACAGATAAGATACTAAAATACCATGCACCTTTATCTTTATGAAGCATGATCATATCGCCTATTAAGCTTCTTGTTTGAGCTTTGATTAAGACCGTGTTTTCATCAGCTTGAGTGATATTAACACTATAATGAGTGCCGCCTTGAGTAAAACCTCCCTCTCTTTTATCAGGTTTTAGCTCGCCTTTTGGAAGTTTTAGCTTATTTTGTATGAGAAAATCTTTCAAAAACTCTTGTTCTTGTCCCTTGGTTAAAACTCCTTTGATCTCATAGCTTTGCACGCTTTTAAGTGTGTCTTGATTTGCACCCAAGATATAGGCGATACCTGTTGTTGCATAAAGCAAGGCAAGAGGTAGAAAAAATAAACTCACATAAATGTGAATTTGCCTAAAAAGTTTGTTTTTATTTATCATTTTTACTCCTTATTTGATAAATTTCCTTGAAATATTAAAATACTTTTGTGAATAATAAGTGAATTTTTAAAAATAGATATTTTTTGATAACATAAGTATATATGAAAATATAGATATTATTGTATAAATTTTATTTTAATAATGATATTTTTTTATAAATTTAAAATTAATTGGCTCAAGACAACTTAAGCATTTTTTCAGGAGGCTTAAGTTGATTTTGGAGCTAAAGAACATTTTATCCTTGCGGAATTTACTTCGTGCATAGAGTCAAACACTCATAAAAGGGTAAAGTAAATGGTAAAAATCATATAAATGGAATAGAAAATTTTTGGGGATATTGTAAATTGAGGTTAAGTAAATTTAAAGGAATTAAAAAAGAAGTTTTCTATTTACATTTAAAAGAGACAGAAAACGAAGTTTCAGCAGTCAATTTAGATATAATATCAAAATTTAAAGCAAAAATCTCTATAAAGAATTGCTAAAATTAATCAAAAATGACCCTCTTAAGTTGTCTTGAGTCTAAGCAATGTAAACACGCTACTCTTTTTCATATAATCCCTTTGTTTCACCCCTTACCTTTTGCGGTGAAACATCATCGCTAAGATTGTATTCGGTTTTTTAGAATCTTTTTGGGTTTGCGTGGGAATATCCCAAATGTCGCAATTTCTTATCATCCTAGATTCCACATTCACCATATAGCTTTTCATCACCAAAATATCGCTCCTCATTTTTACCCTTCAGCACAGCATAGCCTCCCTCATTGAGTTCAAAATCATAGATGTGAGAATCTAACTTTACTTTGCCTGTGATAACACAAGGATAAGTGCAATATCCAGCCACTGGAATATAGTCATACTCTTTAGCTTTTTTAAAAAACTCAATAATATTTTTTTCTGTAAAATAATCAATATCTCCCTTTTTGCAATATGCAACCGCAACTTCATCGTTGCTATAATAATCAAGCACATATGGATTATTTATTTGTAGCAATAAAATTTCTTTAAAATTATTAGCATACAATGAAACAAAGCTTATTAGTAATAAATATATTATTTTCATAACTTGTTTTCCAAATACTCTAATAAATATACGCTTCTGTCCTAAATTTCTTTTCTCAATAGGAATTTTCTCAAATTCAGACGAACAAACACATAAATTTTTATACATTGAAGTATCGCATTGTTTGATATTATTTGGCATTTTCTTTTACCTCTCGTAATATTTCTATTTTATTGAAATCTAAATAATTTAGTGGAGTGCCATTTTTATGCCAACCATTTCTTTTTACTGACACAAACACTTCTTCTTTCACATTTATTAAATAGTTTTCAATGTATGGCTGCAGTATTGGATATGCTTCATCAATATTTGTGTGAAAACAATTCAAAAACCTATAAGTTCTTTTTTTATGCTCAAATAATTCTATGGTGTATTCAGTATCAAAACTTATCTGCTTAAACGACCAAAAACTATATATGATAAAACAACCCAAACATAAAGTTATATCGCTTCCTATGTATTTTTTAATACAAAGATTTCTCTCTGTTAAATAAATAGTTTTACAATTTAGGTATTGTAGTAAGTCTTTCCCAAATGAATATATGGTAAATATCGCAAATAAAAAAAGCAAAACAAAAATCCAATCCTTATCTTTTGTGAAAGCTAAATACATAATAAATAAGCAAAATCCAATAATGCCAAATCTAACAAAATAGCTCCAAAATATATTTAAGCATATTAAAAAACTTTTTTTCTCTCCAACTCCCACACAATCTCATCGCCATTAGAATCTAATTTTTTAGATTCTGTATTGTTTAATTGTTTCTTACTCATCACACTACCTTCTTGCTCAAATTATCCCTATCTACTACAAAGCTTAATTTATCAATGCCTATTTCTTGTCCTACGCTAACCTTATCTATTTTTAGAGAACCCTTAGTATCAGCTACTATTCGCTTAAATCTATGATTATAAAGATATATCGTTGTGTTTCTTAATAGATTTCCATTTACACCATTATAGCATTTTTCTATTTCTATAGTGAGAGATATAGCATTTAAGATTGCTTACTTCTTTGCAAAGTATCTCTACTTCTTGCTCATAAACTTCTCTTAGTTCTATAATAATGTTGTTTGAAAGGCTTTTCTAACTACTTTTTCAAAATTTTATGATTTTAACAAATGTTTTGTAATGGTCTGTTGTATAGTATATATCGTCTGTTTGGGTATCTCTTACAAATATTCTTAGGTCATGTCTATTGATAACATCAAATTCTTTATATGTTCCTTTTGGTTTCTTAGGTAATTTTGGAGGTTCGTTTCTATAAGTTGCATTTGCCCTTATCTCATTCCTTTTAGTCGACCCCTGATTCTGTTTAGGATATATCCCTTGCCAATTATGTGCCTTATAATTATGATAGGCTTCTTGTGTCTCTTTAGGTAGAGTGTCTAGCTTGATTTCTTTTATAGGTGTGGGAGTTTTCTTTTTGTCTTGCTTTTTCCTGCCATCTTTTATGACAACTCTTTTACTAATGTATTCTTTTGTTTTTTTTGGGCATGCTAGTTTTGCTTCTTAGTAGTTTTAATCCCCATTTGCCTATACTAAGAGTTATCCTTACTCCTCTTACAAGAGGGATAAAAGAGATGACTTCTACAGCGATAACTGTCCAATCAATACTTGCAATACTTAAATCTTTTTGTAAAAAAAGTTTATCCTCTTTATCCTTATCGTATAGAATTGTGTAGTGTGTTTCTTGTATTTCTACATCCCCCCCCCCACATCACTCTTAGCACCATTCATGTATGCAAAGAATCTAATCTGTTTGTTTTGCCATTCTTCTTTGAAATATAGCTCTACTTCCTTTCCCAAGAGATAGGATTTAGATTCTGTATTTGCATTGCTTGTGTTGTTTGGTGTATTTGCTTGATTGTTATAAAAAGTGATAGAATCTTCTTTGTAGATTCTATGAAATTCTTTTAGTTCTGTTAGGGGGATAGTAGAATCCTTTGTGAGCTCTTTGAGTTTAGAATCTATATCTATTTCTTTATCAAAGAGTATATACCCCCATTTTGTTTGTGTTTTTTGGTCTTGATATTTTTGTTTTTGTGCTTTTGAGTGTTTATCTTTATTTGGAATAGAATCTTGATTGTAATAAGCTTTAAGATGGATAGAAGTATTTTGTATTATTGATTGTGCTTGTGTATCTTTAAGTATTTTCGTATCGACGTTATATGTGCGTGTTGGTAGGCAAAGAGTATCTGTATTGTTGTTAAGGCATTTTTCTTGTTGCAATACTTTATCATCTCTAGATTCTATCTCTCTTATCTCTCCATATACACTGCTTACCAAAAGTTTATCTTGATAGGGGAATTCTAGGGTATGAGGTTTATCTAGGTTTGCTAGTCTTATGCAAGGGGCATCGGTCTTGGTGTTGCTTTTATAATGTGGGTGGTCTATCTCTACTCTAAAGGCATGGCAATTTTTAAGACTCTCTATGTCATCTAGTATGGCTTCGCCATTTAGACTTTTTTCATTGTAAAGAATCTTGCCACTTTTTCTTTCTATAACCTTTATCGTAGCGTTCTTTATAAGATTATGATAGACATCTCTTACTTGTATATGTATAGGTTTAGGACTTGACATTATTAATATCCTAATTTTCATTTCACTTGTATCATATTGTTTGTTTTTGATTATGTTCTGTAAAATTCTAACACAATATTCTCAATATTTTATTTTCTTTGTAGTGTGTTTTGTTGATTGCTGTTTGCATCTTACTCACTCTTTACCTCACCACTCTACATCTCCAAACATATTACCACGCACATTAAGTTTGCCACAAACATTACATCTCTCGTAATGCTTTAAGAATACAAAAAGGTTGAAAAGAGACAAAGGGGATAAAAGATGTCTTTGTTACTACAACTAGCACAGCAAGACCTGTTTCATCTTCCATAACAGCTACAATCCTTTCATCGTATTGATAAGAATGCTTAAACCCTTGTATGACAATCCTTTTGCCTTTATTGAGTGAGATGATCTCATTTTCTGTGCTTACATAGTCTATAATGGGAGGATTGGGATAATATGTGCCATCATAATAAAAATAATAAGGACTCCCTACAAAAATAGGACTATTAGGATTGTCATATACTAGCTTTCCTGTCTTAAAATCATAAATTTGCCCCCGCCTTTCATTATTGACTATAAGATATGTATTATCTAAAGAAAAATAAATTTCCGTGCATTGCATATCTTTATATTGATTGAGCTCGTATAAATTATTATCTGTATCAAATATACGTATTTTTCCTTTGTCGCAGATTCCCAAGTATTTTTTATCATAAGAAATATTAAATATTGCATCTTTGTCATTCTTGGGTGTAGATAAAAGTATATCGCCTATGCTATTTTTTATCATTATAGAACCTGCATTGTGGCTAACTTCATACTGATTTATCTGAATCTTGTAGTGATTTTTATAATACTTTTTCTTATAATCCACTAAGCCATTATGTATCAATCTTTGTTCCGCATTTTTATAGGATTTTTCTAATATTTTATTGCATTGTGTTATCTTAAAACCAGATAATGTTTCTGCTGCATTGGCGTGACTTGTTTCAAAGCTCGTATATATAGGATTGGTGCAAGATATAAATAGCACACACACAGAGATTAGAAAGATAAAAGTAACTTTTTTCATTCGGATTCTCCCAATTCATAAGGTATAGGTAAGATTACCATAGCACCAAAATTATAGCTTAAATATTGTTGCAACTCTCTATGTGGCACTTTGTAGTTATCATCTCCCCAAGTTATAGCATCTTGCTTTATTTCGTCCATATTTCGAGTGGCAGAATCTATGTCTTTGCCATTGTTTTGTGGTATGGTTTTCCATACTATCCAATGACTTTTAAATTTAAAAAAAGTTGCTTTCTTAGAGAATAATCCTGCATTAATCAAAGAAATAATATGAGATTGTGGGTATTGTTGTTTGTATGCAACTAAACGCAATAATTTATCTTTATTAATATGAAATCCATAAGTTATATTAGAATAAAGAATGGTTGCACCGACTTTTAAAAACCATTGTTTTATTTTTCCCTCAAGTGTTATGCCAGCTACTTGGTCATTTTCCTCATCATAATCCAATATCGTATTTTCAGAATCTCGCAAGCCTGCTAAGGTTATCCAATCTACACCATTGATGTGGTTAGATGCTTCTCTCATCAAAGATTTTGGTTTTTTACAACTTTTGCTCGGTTTAATTTTCAAATTTTTAATTTGGGCTTCTCCTTTTTCCCATAAATCAATCACACATTTGACATATAAATCTGGTCTATCTACTAAAAGACAATAAAAAAATACAGCAGGTCCGCAAAGTGAAGTGTGTCCTTGGTCTGGATAATAGGAGTTTATGTGATTGCTTATTGCGGGCAATGCGGCATTTGTCGCGTATCGTTTGGTAGCAACAAGATTAACTATTCTTTCTTTGAGTATCGTTAAAATCAATTTTTTTTCAAATGGATTTGTATGTTTTTTTGCGTCCGTAAGTTTTTCATCTGAAAATACCCCTTCATTTTCTCTTGCTTCAAATTCCTCAATATATTGTAAAGCTTTTGCTACCAAATCTGGCACATTTGCCCCTACTACAAACCTATGCACTAAGTTATCATTCACCTTCTTTTTATCTTTGATGATAATCTCTTGTATATCATTTTTGAATTGCTTTAAGCTTTCTTTAGATTCAAAGCTTAGGATGGTATCATTAGGTTGAGATTGCGATGATGTAGATTCTATATTCGTGTTTTGTGTGCCTATGGAAAGAGTGTATGTGCTTTCTTGTGTGAGATTTTCATCTGTATAGATTTTAAGCGAGGTTGAGTTTTCTTGTAGTTGTATATAGTATTCTTTTTGTGTTTGATTATTAGAATCTTGATTTAATAGGTGTTTTAAAGTGTATGTTTTAATAGGGTTTGGATGGTGAGATATATTGAGCGTTTTGCCATTAAAATAAAATGCGGGTATCTTAGCAAAGCTCTCCTCGCACAAATGCCCATACTCATAACTTCTGCATATTTTCCTATTGCGGTTTATAGGATATGGATAATAATCTGGATGGTTTATTGTGATTTCAAATCTATTGATATTTTTAATGTGTTCTTGGAGGTTAAAAATAATTTCTCCTTGAAAATTTGTTTTATTAGGCAAAGCAATCTTTTGCCCTTCTTTTTGTCCCATGGCTAATAAAATAACCCCTGCATTTTCAATAGGATTCCCATTGGAATCCACAATCTGTATTCTTATCATATCTTTGCTATATTGTGTTGCTTCTTGCGACATTATGATTCCTTTCTTGCAATAAAACAATGGCTCAAGACAACTTAAGAGGGTCATTTTTGATTAATTTTAGCAATTCTTTATAGAGATTTTTGCTTTAAATTTTGATATTATATCTAAATTGACTGCTGAAACTTCGTTTTCTGTCTCTTTTAAGTGCAAATAGAAAACTTCTTTTTTAATTCCTTTAAATTTACTTAACCTCAATTTACAATATCCCCAAAAATTTTCTATTCCATTTATATGATTTTTACCATTTGCAAATTCATTTTGTGAGTGTTTGACTCTATGCACGAAGTAAATTCCGCAAGGATAAAAACAATGGTTTTTATATGCTCCTCTGCCTCTTTTTTCTCTCGCTCTTTTTGCTCCTTCTTGAAAAGTTGCGAGCAAAGCGAAGTAAAAAGTAAGATTCATCTAATTCTATTTCACCTCTCATTTTAGAAATTTTCTCACATTCTTTTACCATTAATTTAATAAATTCTCTCAATATTTTATTAATAAAATTTCTAGAAATTTTATAAATTTCAGCAATTTTTGTAACATCAAAACGAAGTTTCTTTAGTAAAATCCATACAAAAATACCTTAAAATTTCACGAAATTTCTTCTCAGAGATTTCCTGAACGAACTATATACTTATTTTTCATCGGAGAAATCTACTTAAGCCTCCTGAAAAATGCTTAAGTTGTCTTGAGCCTTTGATATATTGTCTTGTTGTGAGAATTTATTTACTTGCTTTTTATTAATGAAATGATCAGTATATGTTTGTATTATGAGCGTAGATGATTAAATTAAAAAAGTTTTTATGTGTTTAAGCTTAAAATTATGATTTTTTGCTACAATTTTAGCTTCGATATGGACAGATGGGTGAGTGGCTGAAACCACACCCCTGCTAAGGGTGCAGATCTTAACGGGTCTCGAGGGTTCAAATCCCTCTCTGTCCGCCATAATCTCATTTTTTATTTTCCCTTGTTTTTTAATATCCCTTAAAATAGGCTTTTGAGCTTTTTATTGTAAAATCTTTATTTGGATATAAGTTTTTTCTTCGGTAAGCTAAGGATTTTTTGTTATTCAGTGCATGATTTTAATAAATTTGAGCATAGTCATAAACATTGCTTAAGATTTTATTTGGCAATCTTAAGCATTATTTTTATAAAGAGCCTTAAGATTATCATAGGCAATTTGTATTTTTTCAAATTGTTCTCTACAAAAAGCCTTTTCGATACCACTTTTTTCGTGATGAAAATCCGGGTGATAGAGTTTAACTAAGATAAGATATTTTTGTCTTATTTTGCTAAGATCATCTTCTGGAGTGCATTCAAGCGTTTGAAAGTAAGAACTAAAGAGCTTAGCTAGAGCGTTAAATTTCCATTTATTACCCTCTTTTTTGTGTACTTTTGCTTTAAAATCTTTAAATTCTTTTTCATCTATATCAAAATCAACGCAATATTTTAAATGCTCACTCTCGCCTGCAAAACTTTCAAAAAGCCTTAAAGTGCTTTCATCTTTGTAAGGTATCATTAAGAGATTATTTTCAGTACAAAATTCACATTCATGATTTTTGAAGTATTGTTTGATATAGCTGATAAAAAGCCTTTCATTGACACTTAGTTTCAAGGCTATACCACCTTCTATAAATTCTGTCTTAACTAAGATAACGGGCTTGAGAGAATTTTTTTCTGTGAAATTAAGCCTAAAGGTCTTGTTATAAGCCTGACTTAAATCACTGATTTGATCTAAATCTTGACACTTTTTTTCAAGCAATTTTAAAAAATATTTCCTTTGAGGAATTTCATTTTCTTCAAAGAATGAAAAAATTTTATATTTTTTTCCTAGAATTTTAGAAAAATTTTTAGTGATCAAATCCTTAAAATAATTAAAAACACTAATATCATCAGTATTTACACTGATCATTTCAAGACTTTGAACGATTTGCATCATCTTTCTCCCACAAAAAAGCACTTTCGTTTAAATTTGAAGTGCGTTTTAGAATTTCATTTGGGGTATAATCGGCTTTATATGATAAAGATTGACATTTTTTTACAAAATATCCTAAATAAATATACTTAAGTTGCCTCATTTTTGCAAGTTTGATTTCGCTAAGAAGTGAGAATTTTCCAAGGCTCAAGTGATTGTAATCAGGATCGTAAAAACAATAAATACTTGAAATTCCATCTTCTAAAATATCAATTAGATCCACGCAAACAAGCTTATCGTCGATATAAAAATCAAGTTCATATCCATATTTGTTTGCTTCATCTATGTAGAGATTGTAATACTGTCTAAAATTAAGTCTATAAAATTTCCATTCTTTTTTTATCATCATAAATTCATGGTATTTATCATATAAAAATAAATGTTCATTTGTAAGTTGCGGTTTCCTTAAGATGATCTTAGTTTGAGCGTTTTTTTTAAAAACCCTTTTATGTGATTTGCTAAAATGAAAATCTCTCACAAGCACTCTATATCCTAAGCAATCCATGCAGTTTTGACAAATAGGACGAGAAAAATACGCCCCAAATCTACGCCAACCTCTTAACACAAGCTCGTTATTAAGATCGAAGCTACAATTTTTGATAAATTTATACTCCATGCGACATGTTTGTCCTTTTATATAAGGACATTCATCATCTAAGGTACAAAAGTCAATCCGCATTACTTCGTCTAAATTTTGCATAATTATGAGTTTAAAAAGGCGAAGAGTTCTTTTCGCAATCTTTCTTCTTTTTGTGTCAAGCTCTCAAGGGTGTTGTTTTCATGATTTGAAGAAGCTTGTTTGTTGTGCTTTAAAGCTTCTTTTGACGCTTTTTCTTCCTGTTTTTTTGCTTCAAGCATTTCTTTTTTGATGTCTTTTAAGCTTTCTTTAAAATCCATTAGTTCTTTTCCCTACTTGCTCTGATTTTTTGAAGTGTTGCTGCAATTGCTGCTATCACTTCTTCTTTATTATCTTGATGGCGATCCTCTGTTTTTGATAAAAGTTCTTGCATGTGCATTTCTATAAATGAAGTATCAAAGTATCCCCTTCTAAATTCCTTTATCTTTGTAATGGCAATTAAAAAAGGTATAGTTGTGCGAACATCATCTATGATAAATTCTTTCAAAGCGCGTTCGAGTTTATTTACTGCTAGATCATAGCTTGTTGCCTTGATGATAAGTTTTGCTAGTAAAGAATCATAAAAAGGCGGAATAGTATAATCCTTATAAATATGAGAATCAACACGCACAGAAGGACCTAGAGCAGGGTAGTATTCTGTGATCTTTCCTGCACTTGGAGCAAAATTTTTCCATACATTTTCAGCTGTGATACGCACTTCTATGGCATATCCTCTCGGCTTTACATCGCTTTGTTCTATGTCTAAAATTTCTCCACTTGCTATGCGAATTTGACGCACTAAAAGATCAATTCCTGTGATTTCTTCTGTTATGGGGTGTTCTACTTGTATTCTTGTGTTCATTTCCATAAAATAAAAGCGGTTATAATCATCTAGCAAAAACTCAACCGTTCCAGCATTTGTATATCCCACAGCCTTAGCAGCAGCAATAGCTGTAACGCCCATACTTTTCCTTAAATTATCGCTGATACTAGGACAAGGTGCGATTTCTACAATCTTTTGATGTCTTCTTTGGATAGAACAATCCCTTTCGCAAAGATGAATGATATTGCCGTAATTATCGCCTAGAATCTGAAATTCGATATGACGAGGATTTTGGATATATTTTTCCATAAAAACTTCATCATTGTTGAAAAAGGCTAAGGCTTCTCTTTTGCAGGCTTCAAAGGCTTCTTCAAGTTCTTCTTCTTTAAAAACTACGCGTATACCTCTGCCTCCTCCACCACCGCTTGATTTTAAGATCACAGGATAGCCTATTTTTTCAGCACAATCTTTGATTTCATTTATGGATTTGTTATTGAGCTTGTCAGTTCCAGGTACGATAGGGATACCATTTTTATTCATCAAATATCTTGCTATATTTTTATTGCCCATTTTACGAATAACATCTGATTTTGGACCAATAAATATAATCCCAGCATCTTCACATTCTTTTGCAAAATCATAATTTTCACTTAAAAAACCATATCCCGGGTGTATAGCATCAGCCTTACATGCTTTAGCAACTTCGATAATTCTTTTAATGTCCAAATATCCACGAATCGCATCAGTTCCTATACGATAAGCTTCATCGGCGATTTTAACATGCAAACATTCTCTATCAGGCTCTGTAAAAATAGCCACACTTTTTATATGTAAATCTCTACAAGCTCTTATAACTCTAACGGCTATTTCCCCACGATTTGCAATCAAAATTTTATGCACCATTTTAAGCCCTTGAAGTGTAAATTCTATGCAACATTATAATGAAAAAAGTTTTAAGATTTTTTAAAAAGTTTTAAATCTTAGTTTTACAAGGCTTTAAGTGTAATTTTTATACAATTAAATTTTTATTTTAGGTTAGGAAAAAATTTGGTTGCAGATAAAAAACTTTTTTATTTAAGCTCTATTTTGATTACCATAGGCATAGTTTTTTCTTATTCTTTAAGTTCTTTTGCTGTGTTGTATTTTGAATATGATGAATTACATTTTTTTATCAGACAGCTTGCTTTTGGAAGTAGTGGAATTTTGATCATGTTTTTTATTTCAAGATTAAATCCAGATAGCGTAAATTCTCATCGTTTTATGGTTGCCTTGCTTGTCATTTCTTTTGCTTGTATCGTGATCTTACCTTTTTTACCTACTAGCCTTGCTACTGCAAGCGGTGGGGCAAAGAGGTGGATTAGACTTGGTCCTGTTTCTATCTCGCCGGTAGAATTTTTTAAAATAGGGCTTATTTATTTTCTTGCTTGGTCTTATACAAGAAGGATTGATGAGGGAAAAAAGGCGATCAAGCATGAAATTTTAATCCTACTGCCTTATGTAACGCTTGCTTTGATTGTCATTGGGTATATTTATATCACGCAAAATGACCTAGGACAAAGCGTTATATCCTTTTTTCTTATCCTTGCACTTGCTTTTTTTGCCGGGGCTTCAAAAAGACTTTTTGCCTTTGGTTTGGCTGTGGCTACGATGATAGGCATTTTAGTCATTTTTAGCAACCAAAGAAGAATTCAAAGGATAGCTAATTGGTGGGGAAATATCCAAGATGCCTTTTTGCCACTTTTCCCAGAATGGCTTGCAAATGCCCTTAAAGTAAGTAGTAGCGATGAGCCTTATCAAATTTCACACTCCTTAAATTCTATCGCACATGGAGGCTTTTTTGGCGAGGGCTTGGGGCTTGGTATTTTTAAGCTTGGTTTTTTAAGTGAGGTGCATACGGACTTTGTTTTATCAGGCATTACAGAAGAAATAGGTCTTTTTGGCTTAATGATCATTTGTTTGCTTTATCTTGCTTTGATTTTAAGGATTTTTAAAATCGCTGGGCGTTGCGAAAAGAAAGTGCATTTTATCTTTTGTTCTGGCGTTGCTTTGCTTTTGCTTTTTAGCTTTTTTATGAATGCCTTTGGGATTATCTCTCTTACGCCTTTAAAGGGCGTTGCTGTGCCTTTGCTAAGCTATGGAGGTAGTTCGATGTGGGCTATTTGTATAGGTATAGGCTATGTATTGATGATTTCAAAAAAGGTTAAACTATGATAGCTTTGACAGGAGGAGGCACAGGAGGACACTTAGCCATAGTCAAGTGCTTGCTTGAAAGTGCCATGAAATTTAATATAGAATGTATTTATATAGGGAGTGAAAACGGGCAGGATAAGGCTTGGTTTGAAAATGATGAAAGATTTAAAGAAAAATACTTCCTGCAAAGCAAAGGAGTTGTGAGTAAAAAGGGTTTAGCAAAACTTTTTGCTCTTTTTGATATATTTAAGCTTGCCTTACAAACGAAACAAATTCTAAAAAAGCACGACATACAAGCTGTTTTTAGCGTTGGTGGGTATTCGGCTGCTCCTGCTTCTTTTGCGGCTTTGCTTAGTCAAATCCCTTTTTTTATACATGAGCAAAATTCCAAAAAAGGAAGCTTAAATTCGCTTTTAAAGCCCTTTGCAAGCAAATTTTATAGTGCTTTTGAAAAAACTTTTTGCCCATATCCTGTCCATGATAAATTTTTTAATGAAAATATAAGAAAAAAACTTCAAACTATTATATTTTTGGGCGGTTCTCAGGGTGCAAGTTTTATTAATTTACTTGCTTTAAATTTAGCAAGCAAACTTGATGAAAAAGGCATTAAGATCATTCATCAATGCGGAAAAAATGAGCTTGAAAAATGTCAAAAAACATATGATCAGCTCGGTATAAAGGCTGATATTTTTGATTTTTGTGAAAATTTAGAAGAAAAAATGCAAGAAGCTGATCTTGCTATATCAAGAGCAGGAGCAAGCACGCTTTTTGAGCTTTGTGCCAATTCTTTACCTTGTATCTTTGTGCCTTACCCATATGCAGCAAAAAATCATCAGTATTTTAATGCCCTTTTTCTTCAAAAGCAAAATTTAGCTGAAATTTTTACCCAAGATGAAGATGAAAACAAGCTTTTAGAAATGATTTTTAAGCTAAATTTACAAGAGCTTTCAAGTAGGCTTCAAAGTGTGGTGCAAAAAAATGCGGCAGATTTTTTGCTTCAAGATGCCTTAAATTTAAAGGATTAAAATCCTTAATTTTGTAGGAAAAATACAAATGATTTAATCCGCACAAGTGGATTAAAAAAGCCTTAAAATAAGGCTTTAAATACTTGCACTATCTATAACATAGCGATATCTTGCTTTTTTATCAAGAACTTTTTTCCACGCTTCATTTATAGCCTCAGCCTTGATGATTTCTATTTTTGGATAGATTTTATTTTCAGCACAATAATTCACTACTTCTTGTGTTTCTTTCATATCGCCGATTAAAGAAGCGGTGTAATTTACCCTAGTTTTTGCTAAATTTATGTTTGAAAGTGCTACTTCAAATTTAGCTGGCATTCCAACCTGCGTAAAAGTGCCAAAAGGCTTAACACAACTTGCATAAGCGGCCACATCAAAAGGCACAGGTATAGTGCTTATCATATAATCAAGCTCGCCTTTAAGCTTATCTAAAGCCTTAGTATCCTTAAGTGCGTCGCCCACAACGATAACTTCACTTGCTCCAAAGCTTTTAATGTCTTTTACCTTATCTTTTGAGGTCGTAAAAGCATAAACCTTCGCACCCTTACTAACAGCAAGTTTTATAGCTATGTGTCCAAGCCCTCCAATGCCAGCAACGCCTACCTTGTCGCCTTTTTTGATCTGATACTTCATAAGTGGCGAATAAGTCGTAACCCCAGCACAAAGCAAAGGCACAGCCTCTTCAAAGCTGATATTTTCAGGGATCTTAACAGCAAAATGCGAATTTACCACGATATTTGTGCTGTATCCTCCTTGAGTGATACCGCTTGGCTCTCTTTTGTCAGGATTTCCGTAGGTAAAAAGCGTGTTTGCGTCGTATTGTTCTTCGCTTCTTACGCCTTTTAGATTATCCACCATACAACCAACGCCAGCTCTATCGCCCACTTTGAAATTTTTTACCTTGCTACCCACCTGTGTAACTATACCTACGATTTCGTGTCCCGGAACTTGAGGATAAATTTGCTTGCCCCAATCGCCTTTGATTTGATGAATATCGCTGTGGCAAATGCTAGCAAATTTGATCTCTATCAAAATGTCCTCAGCTCCAAGAGCTCTTCTTTCAAATTCCCAAGGCTTTAAAACTCCGCTTTCATCAAACGCCGCAAAGCCTTTGCATTTGATAGTTTTGTTTTTAGCATTTGCTAAATTTGCTCCAAAAATCTGCGAAGCACCGCCTAAAGCTACCGCGCCACCTATGATAGCAGCGTTTTTGATGAATTTTCTTCTTGTATGAGAAGTGTTTTTCATTTTTTCTCCTTTTTGTGAAATGATTTTATAATTATAAAAAATGAGAGCAACTCTAAGTCAAGACTAAATTTAAAAAAATTGCTAATTTTTATGAAAAAATTTAAAGATAAGTTATGTCAAAATTTTCAATGATCTGTTTATAACAAGGACAGCTAGGATCATGGTCGTTGATGATACCGCAAGCTTGCAGGTGCGAATACACCGTGATGGGACCTAAGAATTTAAAGCCATGTTTTTTAAGCTCTTTGGCAATGTGTGTGGATAGATCATTGCTAGCAGGCACTTGTGTTTTTGCATGCGAGCGGTAAATGAGGACTTTATTTTCGGTAAATGCCCATAAATACGCACTAAAGCTTCCAAACTCAGCCCTGATTTTCTTAAAAACTCTTGCGTTGTTTATAATGGCTAGAATTTTAGCTTTTGAAGCGATCATGCCTTGTGTGGAGAGAATTTGTTTTAGCTTATCTTCATCAAAAAGGGCGATTTTTTCAAAGTCAAAATCTGCGAAACATTTCCTAAAAATTTCGCGTTTTTTAAGCATGAGCTGCCAGCTAAGCCCACACTGCATCACTTCCATACTCAAGTGCTCAAACTGCTTTAAATCATCATAAACAGGCACTCCCCATTCATTATCATGATAGTTTTTATAAATTGCTTTCAAGCTCCAATCACAATACCCCATTTTCACTCCTTTTTAGCAAAATTATACAAAATTTAAGCGCGAAAATGAGGATAAATTTAAAATCCTAGTTTTGATTTTTAGCCCTAATTAAAGCCTTGTTGTATTCTTTATCGCTTACTTTTTTAAGCCAAGTTACATTTTTGCCATCAATTTCGCTTGTAAGTGCTAAGTGCATACCAGCTTCATCATCAAGTGCGCCGTGCCAATGCTTTAAATTTGGCGGACAAGAGATCACATCGCCTTTTTTTGCCACTTGCACCTGTCCTGTCTCAGTACCTGTGATGATAGCACCTTCAAGTACGAGCAGGGTTTGTCCCTTTGGGTGTGTATGCCAAGCACTTCTTGCTTTAGGGCTAAAACGGACAAGCCCACCACTAAAATCACGCCATTCATTTGCCTTAAACGCCATATCCACGCTAACTTCACCGCTAAAAATTTTACTATCTCCTTTAAAGCCTCCAAGCGTGCCTTTTTGGATAAGTTCTTGCATATTATCCTCCTTTGCGTATAAATTTGAACTCAAAACAGCAAGGCTAAGTGCTGAAACTGCCAGCATTTTTTTAAGATTTTTCATCTTTTCTCCTTTTTGTGAAATGATTTTATAATTATAAAGCATGAGAGCAACTCTAAGTCAAGGATAAATTTAAAAAAATTGCAAAAAATTTATACTTTTTTACCTTTTTTGCTGTAGATATTGATGCAATAAATCGCACAAATTGCTAGCACACAGCCTAAAAGCGTGAGCAAAGTAGGGATTTCATCTAGGATAAAATAGCTTGAGATTAAAGCACTTGCTGGGGTTATGAGTATGAAAGAATTTGCTTTTATGCTTCCAAGTTTGTGTATGCCAAAATAATAAATGCTAGTTCCTACCACTGTGCTTAAAAATGTTACAGCGATAAGACTTAGCCAAAATGTGCCATCGTTATTAAAAACTTCAAAGGTGTTTGGCAAAAGCAAAATAGGAGCAAAGATGATGAGCGAAACGGCGTTGATATAGAAATTTACGGCTAGAGGATTTGCTCCCTTTGTTTTGTGAGTAAATATCGTCATGCAAGCCCAAATCAAAGCACAAAGCAAAAACAAAACATTAAATTTCCCAAAAAGCGTGCTTAAAGAATCAAGCTCAAGCAAACAAAGACCCGAACAAAGTCCTAGGAAAAGACCGAAAAACTCTGTTTTATTGATATTTTCTTTTATTTTTTTGTGCTTCAATTTAAGAGCAAGGATAAAAAGCAAATATGAAAAAATCGGTATCATGGTAGTAACCAAAACACCGCCTTTTCCAGCAAAACCATGTGCTATGGCTATAAAAAATATGAGCGTATAAAGAGCGTTTAAAAGTCCTGCGATGACTATGTATTTGATAATGCTTTTGTCAAGTTTGAGCGAAATTTTAAAGATCAAAACCACGCCAAGCGAGCCAAGCACGACAAATACAAACCTCCAAAAACAAATAATATCAAATCCTTGAGGATAATAGGTCAAGATCTTAGAAAGGGGCCAAGAAGTTCCCCAAAAAAACATAGAAAGCACGAGCAAAGTATATAAATAACCTTGTTTCATTTTATCACTCATCAAATTTTTTGGTGTCATTATAAAATATTTTTATTTGTTTTTAGCTTTAAAGCTAAAATCTATTTTAGATATAACTTGATCTCTTGCCTTTTTATCGCAAATTTAGGCAGGTTTTAGGCAAAAAAATTAAATAAATTTATAAATTTGTAAAAAACGACACAAGCTGTCGCAAGTGTGTTTTATACTTTCAAAACATTTCAAAAATAAGGAGGAAAAAATGTTGCGTTATGTATTTGCCGGTGTGGCTTTATTTGGTGCTTATAAGTTTAAGCAGTGCTATGATAGGACAAAAAAGGAAAATGAATATTGGGTTGAAAGTCCAAAAGATGTTCTTATCCAAATGGCTGAAGATGCTACATATAAGTGTGTTGATTTTACAGATGCACTTGAAGAAAAGGTAGAAAGGGGCTTTGAAAAAATAGATAAGTTTATGGATCAAAATGAAGCCTTGTTTGATAAGGCTGATAAGCTTTTAGGGCTTAAAAAATAAATTTAAAAGGAGAAAAGATGTTAAACAAATTTTTATTAGGCGGTATAGCAATAGCTGCTACAGGGTATGGGCTTAAAAAATGGCTTGAAGGTCCTTTTGAGGAAACAAAGGCTTCAAAAGAAGAAGAATTTGAGACACAGCCAGAGCAGATCATTGATTTGATCCTTAAGACTAAGCTTTTTGCTGAGGAAAAGCTAGAAAATTTAGTCCAAAGGGCTAATGATTTAAAAAATAAGTGCAAAGAGCTTTTAGAAGAGCCTGAGTTTAAGGAGTATTATGAAGAGCATGCAAAAGAATACACTAAAGATTTGGATTTTACAAATATAACAAAAAATTTAGAGGAGCTTATCAAAGCTGATAAGGAATTTCAAATTTTAAGTGCTTTTAATGAGGAAAAGTTAAAAAATGAATTTCAAATGTTAAGTGCTTTTAATGAGGAAAAATGTAAAGATGAAAATGATCCTTTAACTGAGCTAAGAAAGGATATAAATTTAGAGATCCGTCGCTTTAAAAATACTTATTTAGAATTTTAAGCTTTTAAACCCTAAAGCAAAAGCTTTGGGGTTTATATTAGGACTTTGAAAAGCATTTGTAAATTTTAAGGAGAGCTTGTGAGTTTTCTTGTGGCTTTGGCTGTTTTTGCTTTGGGCATTATGTATTTTAGTATTGTTATTTCTTTGGTGATTATTTTGCTTGCCCTCTTTTTGCTTTATAGTTTTGGACTTTATTTGCATACTCATATACCAGAGCCTTGGAATATTTTTGTGGTTTTAGCCTATGTGCTTGTGCTTGCTTTTTTTGCTTTGAGGATTGTTAAAAATTGGCGAGATTAGGTTCATTGAAAAGCTTTCAGTAAAGTTTAAGGACAAGATACATTAAAAATTTGCTGTAAATTTTAGTAAAGCTATTTAAAGCCCTAAAAGAGCTTTGAAAGTTTGTATAAATTTTTTTGAATTTTAAGGTTTTTATGAAAATTTGCTTAAAAATTTAAGCTTTACAAAAAAAAAAAAAACGATAAAATTATTTTTCAAAATTTTTATAAGGAGCTAGCATTGATAGACGAGTTTGACAATCAGTTTTTGGATATGAATTACGATCCTGATGAGGTCGTAAAAGAATTTGAGCAAAATATTCGAAAATATGAATCTTTTGAAAAAATTTTGAAAAATTACATTCATTATTTGATCTTAAGTGCTGTGGATAAAGGAGAGCTAGATAAGGATAGTTTTGATCTTAAGTCTCGCACTAAGACTAAGCAAAGCTTTGAGGGCAAGATCAAAAGAGATGATAAAAGGCGTCAATACAAAGACCCTATACGAGAGGTTACGGATTTGGTTGGAGCTAAGATCATGCTTACTTCTTTAGGGGATGCAAATAGGGTTTATGATCTTTTAAAAAAGGATCTAAAAGAGCAAATCGATGAGAAAAATAGCGTTAATAAGACAAAGGATCTTTGGGCAAACCGTAAATTTGGCTATCTTGGAAGACACCTTGTTATAAGCTTTGATCCTAAAATGCTTAAAAGCTTAAAAGATGATAAGTTAAGCTCTAAGATCTTTGAAAGCTTGAGATTAGAGATTCAAAAGACGCTTAAGAGCCTTGAGGAAAATCATTTTAGTTCAAAGGACTTTGAGGGCTTAAAAGCAGAAATTCAAATCAAAACCCTACTTCAGCATGTGTGGGCTGAGATAGAGCATAAGGCTAGATATAAGGCTGGAGAGGAGCTATCAGCTGATAAAAGAAGGTATTTTGATCGTTTGGCTGCTTTAGTAGAAGTGGCTGATGATTTGTTTAGAGATCTCATCAAGGAAAGTAAAAAGCAAAGCAAAAGGGCGAGAAAGCGTATCAAGGCTGAAAGTTCGGTTAAGGATATCAAAGAGCTTAAAGGTATTGAAAATCAAAAATCCATTGAGCTTGATAGTGCTTCTATGCTTGTTTATCTCAAAGATGAGGGCGTTATAGCTAAATTTAAGAGCTTAGAAGATGAGTATTTAGATATAGCTTGTTATGATGAACCTGATTTGGTCAGTGCTAAATTTATAGAGCTTGCCAGACTT
This sequence comes from Campylobacter sp. MIT 99-7217, assembly GCF_006864365.1. Classification (NCBI taxonomy): domain Bacteria; kingdom Pseudomonadati; phylum Campylobacterota; class Epsilonproteobacteria; order Campylobacterales; family Campylobacteraceae; genus Campylobacter; species Campylobacter sp. MIT 99-7217. Next base: position 217,851 of record NZ_QHLJ01000003.1, on the reverse strand, counting down.
AGCGAGGTGCTTTATACTAGGGATTTAAATGAGCTTTTAGAAAACAAAAACTACGCTTTGATCTTGCAAGAGTATGCAAGATATGTAGCCCAGCATTCAAGGAGTAAGAAAATTTTACAAAAGCTTCATATTTTACAACTTTTAATTTACATTCATTCAAACAAAAAAGAAAAGATAAAAAAAGAAAGATTGATCAATGAAAGGAGTGCGAAAATCTTAGATGAGTTAGTAAATAGGCTAGGGCAATGAAGGTTTTAAAAAAAGAAAAAGCCTTTATGAAGCTTTTTAAATTTATGCAAAAAATTTACAAAAAACACAGAGTTAAAAGGACAAGGATAATGGCAGAGCATAAAGACAAGATCACAAAGCTTACAGTGAGTTTTGAGCTTGAAAATGGACAAAAGCAAAGCGAAGTTTTTGTAAGGCAAAAAGATAGTGAGGAGCTTATAGAAAAACTTAGCTCTTTAGAAGAAAGCATTAAAGGGCTTGATTCCTCAAGCAAGGATCATTTAGACAAGCTAAGTAAGGAGTTTAACGATAAGGAAAAAAGACTTAAAGATGAGCTAAGCTCCAAAGAAAAAGAACTTACAGAGCTAAAAACTGAATACAAAAAAAAGCAAGAGGAGCTTGAAAGCTCTTTAAAACAAAGAGAAAAAGAGCTTGACGACACTATTAATTTCGCTAAGCTAAAGAAAAAAGAACTTGATGAGTTAAAAACTTCTTTAGCTCAAAAAGAAAAAGAACTTGAAACTAAAAACAAGTCTTTAAAGGATCAAGAGGCTAAATTTAAAGAGCTTGAAAAAGAAGCGAATGTCAGCTTGTATGAGGATTATAAGTCCTTGCCAAGTGATTTTAGAAAGAGGTTTTCTTATATAAATGATGAAAGCTTGTTTAGCTTTAATGCTACGGCTTTTGCCCGCGTTATTTTAGGCTCTTTGCATGAGTATATTAAGGAGGATTTGAAAAATAAAAGAGAAGTTACTCATCTTATAAAATTCTTTGATGAGCTTTTTAGCTTTCATCAAAAAATTTATGGTTTTGAGCGTTTAAAATGCGTGGTTGGAGATAGCTTTAACCAAAAAGAACAAATGAATTTAGGCACTAAGGCTCAAGGAAATATCAAAGAGGTGTATTTTCTTGGCTTTAAGGATAAAAATCAAACCTATGCTTGCATAGTAAATTTAGACTGAAAGGAAAAAAATGAGTCAAAAGAAAAGTATCACAGAAATCATTTTGCATAAGGACGAGCCTTTAGCAAGGGTTTTAAAAAGAATAGAGGGCAATCAAAAGGAAATAGAAGAGTTTTTGTTGAATGTTGATAAAGTAGCTGTTGATATAGACGCTTATGATATAAGTGTGCTTACAGATATTAACAAGGGACATTGGGATATTTATAGAGCTAGTGCGCCTACTGAAAATAGCATAGAGATAAATTTAAACTCTGAGTTACAAGCAAGAAGTCCTGTGCTTGATGTGCAAAAAGATAGAGTCGTTGCCATAGACTTTGGCACAAAAAGCACGGTAGCTGGATACTTAGATGAGCGTTCTAGAAAAAGGCTTATTCGTATAGGGACAGGCGATATTAAAAATGATCACGAGCAAAACGACTATGAAAATCCAACCGTTGTAGAATTTGCAGATATAAAAAGCTTTTTTAAGGCCTATGATAGTGTAAAATCAAGACCCCTTACTTCTTGGAATGATCTAAGGGTTTCTCACGCAGCAGCAAATAATCTTTTTGAAGCTAAAGATGAGGATTTTTACCGCTTTTTTGCTGATTTAAAACAATGGGCTAATGCCTTTGATTTAAAAATTCGTATAAAGGATACTAAGGCGGTTTATGATTTAAAGGATTTTGCAGATTGTAAGGACGAAGACATTAATCCTATAGAACTTTATGCATATTTTCTAGCAAGATATATTAACAATATGAGAAATGGTATATACTTAGAATACCTCCTTTCTTTTCCTGTCAAATACCCTAAAAAAGTAAGGGATAAAATCCGTGAAAGCTTTGAAAGAGGGATAAGAAAGGCTTTGCCTTATGCTGTGCTTTGTGATGAAGACTATGCAAAACAATTTAAGGTAGAACAAACTTTAAGCGAGCCAGCAGCCTATGCTATCAGTGCTTTGAAAGAATACGGCTTTGAAGATGAAAAATACGCAGAAAAAAATATTTATTATGGTATTTTTGATTTTGGTGGAGGCACAACTGATTTTGACTTTGGGATTTGGAGGAAAAGCTCAAGCAAGAATTATGATTTTGAGATAGAGCATTTTGGCTCTGGCGGGGATGTAAATCTTGGCGGAGAAAAACTGCTTGAGCTTTTAGCCTATGAGGTCTTTAAACACAATAAAAATTTAATGAGAGAAAAAGACTGCTCCTTTACAAAACCCAAAGGCAAAGATGGCTTTGGAGCGGACGAAAACTTGATCGCAACTTCTCAAGAAGCCAGAAAAAACACAGCTAAGCTTAAAGAGGCATTAAGGATCTTTTGGGAAAATGCAGAACTTTTTATGAACGAAGAAGAAAATAATGCCTCAGTTGAAGAGAAAATTCAGGCTTTGAAAAGAGGAGAAATCACTCTTAATTTGGTTAATAATACAAAACAAAGCTTAAGCGTAAATTTGGAAGTAGATACGAAAGAGCTTTTAAGTATTTTAGCTAAAGAGATTAAAAGAGGCGTGGATAGTTTTTATCATTGCTTTTTAAGCACTATTGATAAAATGAAAGGAATCGATAGGCTTCATATCTTTTTAGGGGGCAATTCTTCTCGTTCTGTTTTAGTGAAATTAGCTTTTGAAGAACTTATTTCTAGGCTTAAGCAAGAAAATTCAAATTTAAACATAGAGCTTTACCCTCCACTTGGAAGCAAAGAAGCTGATGAAAAGAAAAAAGAGCTTGGTTTAGAAGCAAGCGAAAATGATGATTTTTCTACTAAGATCACTTGCAAAACAGGGGTTGTTTTTGGACTATTAGATGGAAGAAAGGGTTCTAGGATCAGAGTGATTTCAGAAATTTCACATGATGATGAGGCTAAGTTTAACTTCTATCTTGGTTGCATTCGCAGAGGTAAATTTGAGGTCTTGCTTGATAAAAACGAGCTAGATATAGAAGATGGTGTTTTTCATCAACTTTCAGAACTAAAAGAAGATGAACCGCCAATGGATCGCTTTGAGTTAGCCTATACTTCAAATGATAGGGCTGTGTCTAGCGAGGGTCTTTTAGCAACTGATGTCACGCGTTTGACCTTTAACTTTCCTGAGATCAAAGAGGGTAAGCTTTGCGTGCAAATCACAGGCACAAATAGCTTAAAGTTTCTTATCATGGTAAATAATAATGATGAGATAATTCATGAAGAAGAAATAAAACTCACAGAATAAAAGGAGAAAAAATGGGATTTTGGAGTTCAGTTGGCGGTTTTTTAGGTTCAGTTTGTAGTGGTATAGGTGAAGTTTGTAGCAAAATAGGCGGAGCTTTAGCAACGGGTATAGGTGCTTTGGCTGGGGCATTAGCACCTATTCTTTCTACCGTAGCACCTATTATAAGTGCGATAGCTAGTCTCATAGGTGTGTTTAAAAACGAACACACTCCAGAAGATTATGGCGAGGCGATGCAAAAGGCTGAGAAAAAGCCTGATGATTTTGATAGCATTAATGAATACATTGCGTATTTAGATGAAGAAATTAGCAGTGGTCGCATACAGCTTGATGAAAAGGAAAAGAAAACGGATATACAAAAAAACATTGACACAGCCATAGGCTCAGCCCTTGGTATGAAAGGCATAAGTGAAAAATACAACCTTGAAGACAGCGTAAGTTTTTGGGCTACTATGGGTCAGAAATTTAAAGATGAAAAGATCGATGAAAAAGAACTTGTCTCAACCTTAGAAACCATGAGTGAAAAAGACATTAGTGCTGATGATGTGAGTGCGTATTTGGAGGATAAAACCTTAGAAACAAATAGCAAAAGCGAGGTATCTGAAGCTTTAAAACAAGGTTTAGAAAAGGCAAATCCTGAGCTTAGCAAAGATGAGCTTACGACTAAATTTAACGAACTTCTTAAGTCTTAAGGAGGCTAGATATGGGTACTTGGGATAAAATGGTTGAGGATATAGCTAGCTCTTTAGGAAGTGAAAAAAAGTCAGTAGAAACGCTAGTGAAAGAAGTGCTAGAAAGTTTAGAAAATAAAACCACGCTAAAAAGACAAGCACCCATAAAAAAGGCTTCTATGCCCAAAAAAGAATTCATCTTGCCTGAATTTGATATAAACAAATACAAATTAGAGGATAATTTTTTAGATGGTCTTAAAAAGGATAAATGATGAGAAAAATTTGTAATTTATTTTTACTTAAAGAAGGGCAAATAGCCGTTTTTAAGCTTCACAATAATGAACTTACAAATTTAACAAAAGAAGGCGAGGTATTTTTTACGCTAGAACAAGATTTTTGGCAGTGGTGGCAGGATAAAACAAGCTTTGAAAAAGATGAAAATGAGCTTGATCTAGCCTTTGTTTGGGACGAGGAAAATCCTTTGTTTTTTGAGAGTGAGTTTTTTAAGCCTTGCTTAGAAAATAGTCTTTGGCAAAGATCTTGGCTGGAGGATATTTTAAAAAAAATTGCTAAGGATATGGGTATAAAAAGTTATGATGGCGACTTAGTGGGTAAGGGTGAAATATATCTTAACTCTAACATAAAACTTGATAAAAATATAAAAGCAAAAAAGGACATAAAACAAGATAGTGAAGAAAATTTAGAAGAAGAAACTGAAATGTATAGGTTTTTTAAACAAGAACAACAAAAAATGAAACAAAGGATAAAAAAATGAATGAGTTTAAAGAATTTAAAGAAAATTTAAAAAATCCAAATATTTATTATCTTAACAAAAAAGAACGCATCACTACCCAAGATACGCAAAGCCTAGATCTTAGCGATGTGGTGCTTTATAGGGTGCATAGCATAAGCTTTGTTAAGGACGCTCCTCGCCGTGAAGCCTTAGAAAATGTCTTAAGTGCCTTGAGGATAGAGGGGATTAATTTTATTTATCTTATCTTAGGCGATGAAAATGAGGTGGAGTTTTATTATGGAATTTCAAGGGATTATTCAAAAAATCCCCCAAAGCTTGATGTCGATGAGATAGGTAAGTTTATACTAGAGCCAAGTATAAAGGGCAATTTTAGAGGAAGCAATATCGAAGCAGTAAGCAAGGAAGAAAAACGCCTTATCTTAGAAAAGATCCAAAATAACAGCTTTCAAAGCATTATAGAGGGTGTGCCGGGTGTCTTGGAAAAAGAGAGTGAATTTCAAGGTATGGATAGGTTTGCTGATGTTATGGGTGTGGGAAGTGAGTTTGGCTTTATGATCATAGCTTCCTTGCTTAGTGATAATGATCTTTTGAGTATAGAAAAAAATATTTTTGAGCTTTATTCAGGGCTTTTGCCTCTAGCAAAGCATAGTTTTCAAAGCTCTTTGGGTGAAAATGAAAGTAAAACTCAGGGAAGCTCTAAAACCTCCACTAAAAGCACAAATGACGGAGAAAGTAGAAGTGAAATCACCACTAAAGGCGAGAGTAAAAGCTGGAGCAAAAATGAAAGCGAAACTGAAGGAACAAATGAAAGCAAAACAAAGCAAACAACTCGTGGAAAGAGTGAAAGTGAAGGCTCGTCTTATTCTACAAGCGAATCAGGAAGCGAAAGCAAAGCTACGGGATCAAGTGACAGCAAAACTACGGGATCAAGTGAAAGTGTCACACACAATCAAAGCAAACAGCAAAGCCTGAGTAAAAATACAGGAACAAGTGAGAGTTTAGCCATAGCTGAAACTAGCTCCACCCAAACAGGCACAACTAAGAGTGATTCTATCACTAAAGAAAATCTTGATAAACAAATCCAAGATTGGCTTAAATATATAGACGATGTTTTACTTCCAAGGATAGACTATGGTAAGGGCAAGGGTATGTTTTTAAGCTCTATGTTTTGTTTTTCTAACTCAAAGGCTGTCTTGATGAAGCTTGAAAACACCATTATATCTTTATTTAGCGGAGAAAGTGGCAATAAACTTCCTTTAAGAGCTTTTTTGCTTGATGATGGCAAAAGGCTAAAGGCTTTTAGAAATTTACAATTACCTAAAATCTCGCTTCAAAATGCAGACAAAAAGCTTGCTTCCTTGCTTTCTCAAAGCCCTGTAAATTTAGGCAATGTCATCAGCTCAAAAGAGCTAAGTTTAATAGCCGGTCTTCCTAAAAAAGATGTCGTAGGCTTAGAGCTTAAAGAAGAGGTAGAATTTGGGCTCAATTTCAAAGAAGCTAGTGATCCTTTAGTGCTTGGAAAGCTCATTCAAAGTGGCAATGTTACAAACAAAAGTGTAAGCATAGATAGTAAAAATCTTGATAAGCATATTTTTATCACAGGGGTTACAGGCAGTGGTAAAACAACTACTTGTCAAAACATACTCATTAACTCAAATAAGCCTTTTTTAGTCATAGAACCAGCCAAAACGGAGTATAGAATTTTAAAAAACAAATACGAAGATTTGCTCATCTTTACCTTAGGCAAGGATACCTTAGCGCCTTTTAGACTAAATCCATTTGAGTTTTTCCCTCATGAAAGCATAAGCTCTAGGGTGGATATGATAAAAGCTAGCATAGAAGCTGCCTTTGACATGGAAGCTGCTATACCTCAAATCATAGAAAGTGCCATTTATGAATGCTACAAAGATAAGGGCTGGAACATAGCTACAAATGAAAATGAAATTTATGGCAAAGATGCCTTTAATGAGGGCGTGTATTCTTTTCCTACCTTGGAGGACTTGCATTTTAAAGTTCAAAGCGTGGTTAAAGAACAAGGCTTTGATGAAAGGCTTAAAAATGATTATATAGGCTCGATTAAGGCTAGGTTAAATGGGCTTTTAGTGGGTGCAAAGGGCTTTATGCTTAATACCAAAAGATCGGTTGATTTTAGAAAGCTCCTTGATAGACGCATAGTCTTAGAAATGGAAGAGATAAGAAATGGTAGCGAAAAGTCCTTGATCATGGGCTTTATACTAGGAAATGCTCTTGAGGCTATCAAGGCAAATTTCTTGCAAAGTGAGAAAAAACACGGGGTTAAACATATCATCTTGATAGAAGAAGCACACCGCCTTTTGAGTAAATTTCAACCCGGAGATAGTCCAAACAAAAAGCAAGGCGTGGAAGTTTTTGCTGATATGCTGGCTGAAATTCGAAAATATGGCGAATGCTTGATGATAGCTGATCAAATTCCAAGCAAACTTACCCCTGAAGTGCTTAAAAATACAAACACAAAGATCGTGCATAGGATCTTTGCTGCTGATGATCAAGAAGCTCTAAGAAATACTATGGCTTTAGAAAGAGAACAAGCTGAGTTTTTAAGCAAGCTTGAAGTTGGTGCTGGAGTGGTTTTTTCAGGTGGCTTTAATAAGGCTGTGATGACAAAGATGAAACAAGAGCTAAATACAAGCTCTGATGAAGAGCTAATCAGCGAGGAGCTTATACAAAAAAGTGCTTATGAGTTTTATTTGAGCGAATATAAAAGCGGGGTTTTAATGGGATCACACTTGCTTGAAAGTCCAAATTTAAAAGATATAGAAAATCTTTTTGCCCTACAAAGAAGGGGTTTAATGAAAGCACTTAAGGAAAATTATACAAAAACGCAAAAAGTTGCTCCAAAATTACTTCAAAGCTTGAAAGAATTTGAAGCTAAATTTGATAAGAACTTTTTGGCTAAGTATTTGATCTTAGAAAATAAGCTTGATTCGGACGCAAAGAAAGAAGAAGATAAGAATAAAATTGCTAAAATTGCTTTCGAGTTTATCGATAAATACCTGAATGAAAAGCTTGATATAGATGATGTGCAATATTTTAAAGATAATTTATTTTAAGGAACTAAGATGATAAAGCCTCGACCTTTTTTAAAAAAATGTCTTAATTGCAAAAAGCTTTTTCTTTGTAGTCCTAAAAGTGATGTTTTAAATCCTGCTGATTTTATTTGTCCTAGTTGCAGGGGAGAAAAGGGGCTTTTAGAAAAGGGCTTTGAGCTTTTGACAAATGTTTTGGGCAAAAATAAATAAAATGCTTTCAAAGATGAAGATATTTTCAATTCTTTCTTTGGCTTGTGATTTAAAGTCGCCGATTTTCAAACGCTTAAGCTCTCCTCTTCAAAGCAAAAGAATTATTGGTTTTATGCTTGATATAAGGGGCATTTTTGAGCAAGAAGGAGTGGCTTTTGAGGATAGGCTTTGTAAAGGACTTGATCTTGTGGTGCAGTTTAAAAAGGATTATCCTGATGATTTTGATGAGCTTTTTATTATCATAAAAGAAATCTTAGACGAATGGGGTAAAAACGGCGATATCAAGAAAAATTTAAAAGAACTTTTAAAATGAAAAGCAAAGAAGATCTTTTAATCCTCTATAATCCCTACTATGAAAAAGATGTGATCAAAGCTCATCTTGAAGTGCTAAAAGACAAGAAAAAAGTCGCCTTTGGCAAGGTCAAATCAAAACTTAAAGATCAAAACTCCCCCTTTGAAAAGGATCTACAAAGGCTTTATCAAGGCGTAAATGAGCAAAACTACTTACAGCTTTTTCTTAGTGATTATGCAAATTTATTTGTGGCTAAGGTTATAAGGGTGCAAAAAGAGCCTGCTGATGAGCTTTTGCCAAGTTATTATGAGCAAAAAAAGCTTGAGGTGGAGGATTTTTTCATCATCGAGGACTTAAGAGAACTTGTAAGGGAAAATTTTAGCCTGCTTAGAGATGAGTTTTTGAGCAATTTTCTAACCCCAAATGATCACACCTACGCCATTTATGGCAACAATTATACTTATCCTCTTATCGTGAGGCAAAAAAATTATAAGGCTTATTTTCAAAGCGATGAAGTGCATTTTTTAAATATCTATAAAAGCGAGGATTATCTTAGGATAGGACAAATTTTTGTTGATTATGTTTTTGGAAGCTTTTATTATAAATTGCACCATGATAGCATTTCAAATTTGATCTCAGCCCAGCTTGAGTTAGAACAAAATGAAGCTAATAAGCTTTATGATTATACTAGCGTTGTGGTGAAGTACTCAAAGGCTTTGGAGTATGAAATTTATGATTTTTCAAGGGCTATTTTTGCAAGACTTTGCAAGGCTAATAAAGAGCTTTTAAATATCTCTTATAGCGTGCAAGAAAGAAGCTTTATCTTAGAAAATTTTTTCACTCAAAAGCCAAATTTAGGCACAGTTAAATTTTTATTTTTAAAAAAAGAACTTTTTGATCCCCTAGAAAAGCCTTTAAAAAATTTTGTCATAAAATTAAAAGATGATATCAGTTTTTTACAAAATATACGCAATGCTAGCGTGCATAAGGACTTTGCAAGCTTGGAACAAGCTAGGGCTTTAAGGGCTAAAATTTTAGGACTTTATGAGCCAAGCTTACTTAAAAAACTTATTTTTTATAAGGAAAAATATGGACAAGGATTATGATAAACTCAGCACAAGAATAATTCAAATTTTGCTTAAATTTAACAACGGCGAAAGCTTTAGTGTAAGCGAACTAGCCGAGGAATTTAGCGTGAGTGAGCGAAGCATACAAAGGGATTTGCAAAAATTAGCCTCCTTGCCCATAAAAAAAGAAAAAGGCAAATACTCCTTAGAATCTTGGGCTTTGGGAAAATTTCAGTTAAAACACTTGCAAGAATTTGCCCTTTTAAGCGGGATCAAAACCCTTTATCCAAGGCTTGATGGAAATTTTATCGCTGATATTTTAAATAAAAATCTCAATGATAAAAACAATAATAAATTTTTTCTCATTAAAAATTCCGGCTTTGATAAGGTGGATTATGATAAATTTGAGCTTTTAAGCAAGGCTATCATAAAATATAAACAAATCAGCCTTACTTACAAGCAAAAAGATCGTATCCTAAAGCCTTATAAGCTTTTAAACAAGGACGGCATTTGGTATTTGCTTGCTGATGAAGCTGGCAAACTTAAGCATTTTACCCTAAATAAAATAGAAAATTTAAAAGAAAAAGAAGAAAGCTTTAAGATTGATGATGAACTTTACAAGGACATAGTTCAAAGCAAACAAGCTTGGCTAGGTGATTCAAAAGAATGCCTTTTAAGAGTGGATAAAAAGGCTTGGGAGTATTTTTCACGCAAAAGCTTTCTTAGTCATTTTGAGCTTAGCGATGAGGACGAACAATTTTTTTTCATCAAAACCAGCTTTGCTTATGAAGATGAAATTCTAAATATCGTAAAGCTTTTTATCCCTTATATTTTCATCATTTCGCCCACAAGCTTAAAAGAAAAATTAAATGAAAGCTTGAGGGCTTATTTAAATTTATCCTAAAACGCCATTATCAAAGCTCCAGCACCTATCAAAATCGTAGCAATGGCTGTTTTTAAAGTAAAGCTTTCGCCCAAAAAAAGCACAGCAAAAATGATCGCTAAAACCACGCTTAGTTTATCAATAGCTGCGACCTTTGCCACCTCGCCAAGCTGCAAAGCCTTATAATAACAAAGCCAAGAAGCCCCGGTAGCAAGCCCTGAGAGTATCAAAAAGACCCAGCTTTTAGCACTTATCTTTGCGACACCACTTCCAGCACCCACCAAAAAGACCATACCCCAAGCCAAAAGCAAGACAACGCCCGTGCGAATGGCTGTTGCTAGATGAGAATTTACGCCCTCAATGCCAATTTTTGCCAAGATCGCAGTAAGTGCCGCAAAGATAGCTGAACCCAAAGCATAAATAAGCCACATTTGTTTTCCTTCTTATGTGAATTTAAGCTTTTATTTTAAGGCTTTTTTGCTTAAGGGCGTTTTAGATTTTATAGAAAATAGAAAAAAATTGAGTTTAAATTTCAAAAAGTATTGTCATTTTTGCTATATTTTTAAATTTACTCATTTTATCTAAGCCTTATTTAGCATAAAACTAGGATTTGGAAATTTAAAATTTATGATTTTAAAAGATTTTTGAGCTTATATTTTTAAAAAAACTCATCATCTAAAAACTCATCATCTTTAAAACTCCAAGTTTCAAGCACAAATTCTACAATATGCAAATGTCTTTTAACGATAGCATCTGTGTCCCATTTAAGTTTCCCCTCTTCATCTTCGTTTGCAAATTCTTGGATTTCTTTTTGTTGTTCTAAAAGATCGTAGCTTTCAAGCTTTTTACTAAAGGGTTTATTGCCAATAGAGCTATTATTATGCGTTTTTGAAATAAGCAAGAGATTGCCTATAATATCCCTAAATTTTTCATCATACCACCAATATCCACTTGCTAGCTTTTCTTCGTTTTTAATTTTCGGTGCTATGCGTTCTATGTCAGGATCTTTTATATCCTTTAAGCTAAATTTATATCCACTAGTTTTTGCCTTACGCAACTTATTTTCATAACGCTCGAAAATGTATTTTACCATGTCCTTATCATCGAATATATTATATATATCATTTAAAGCTATCTCTACTACATGTTTTCCCCAATTCCAATCATGTTCATTACAAATATTTCTCAACCCATCTTCTAAGCTTTTTATATCTTTAAAATTTTTAAGCACATGATCGAGCTTATCATTATTTATTAAATCAGTTCCTGTTTTTACGAGCTTGTGTCTAAAAGCTATTATTTCTAGTAAATGAAAAGCATTTTCTAAATCCTTGCTTTCTTTGCCAAATAAATCATAAGCTTTTAGCACAAAAGGATATAAAGTTGCCAAATCCAAATAACGCAAATTTACAGCATTTTCACACTTCAAATTCTCAAAATCCTTAAAAATCACAAAGGCATTTTTAAGCTTTCTTACATAAGCTTCTATATATTTGATTTTTTCGCTATTTTCCCCTATCTTTTTTATTTCCTCTTTATAATCCCCCTCTTTATAATAATATCCATACAAGCTAATATTAAAATACTCGAGTATAAAATCTTCATTTGTCTTTATATCGTTCATAAGCCTATAAATTTCCTCAAAAACGCTTGTGATTTCTTTTATCTTAAGCTCTGCTTCTTCGTTTTGAGTGTAAGTATAAAGTTGATAGCAAAGATAAGATTTTAACTTTTCTATATCGCTAAGTGCTTTTCCGCGGTTATTTTGAAGCTCAAACATAAGCACAGAATCCTTTTTATTTTCAAAATGCATGCTTGTAATTTCAGCCTCGCACATTGTTTTTAAAAGTCTTTCAAGTTCTTTAGCATCTTCTTTTTCAAGCTCTTTTGTAAAATACTCTCTTGCATCTTTAATGCGTTTTTGAGAAGGACTACAAGGCTCATGCTTTTTTTCATCCAAGATAATAAAATCCTTAAAATAATCCCTATCATAAGCCACGCTTTCAAGCTTTGCCTTGTTTTTATGTATCAAAAAATCATCTTTTATATCTTCTATTTTTTCATTACTAAAACTTGCTTCATTTTTGTTTTTTAAAAGAACATAAATGACCCTAGCAAAGATGATTATAGTAGTGATTCTTTGTTGTCCATCGATAAGTTCATTGTTTTTTTCAAGTAAAACATTGCCAAAAAAATAATTATTTTCACCCTTGCTAGCTTCCTTTAGATCTTCTAAAAACTGCTCTAATTGCTTTTGTTCCCAAGAATAAGCCCTTTGATACGCAGGGATAAAATACTGCTTTTTGCCAGCAAAAAATTCTTTTATGCTTTGTTTGGTTGGTGTCATTAAAATTCCTTAAATTTAAGTTGCTTCGTATTATATTAAAAAAACGCAAAAACTTGCTTAAAATTTATTTTTAAAACTTTTTGAAGCTTTTAAACTCAAGATGAGCATGGAGTTTTTGCTCATCTTCTTTGCTTAAAATGCTTTGTTTCGCTTTGATTTTGGCTAAATTTAAGGCTCTTAAATTTCTAATTTTTCTTTCAAAAAGTTCAAATGAAAGTTCTATATGAGCTAGGAAATTTGCGTTAGGGCATTCTTGTTTCATGATATTTAGGGCATTACCTACCCCAAAACCAGCGTTTGTGAAAATGGGCATGATATTTTTGCCCTTAAAATCAAAGCTGTTTAAAAAGCTTCTTATGGGGCTTGCTAGCGACATTGCCCAAATTGGCGAGATGATGATAAGATTTTTAAAGCCCTCAAGCCTTAAACTTATGGGCTTTAGAGCTGGTTTAAAACCGCTTTGTTTTTCAAAAAGCACTCTTTTAACCATTTCATCATAATCTTGCGGATAAGGGCTTTGAGTCTTTATTTTAAGCATATCAAAGCCCGTTTTTAAGGATATAAAATCAGCCACAAAGTATGAATTTAAGCTCCTAGTATAAAAAACGATCAAGCTTTTAGCTCTAAGATCCTCGCCAAAGCTTGAAACGCTCGCAAGGCTTAAAAGGCTAAATTTTAAGAAATCTCGCCTTTTCATGGCTCATTTTCCAACCCTTGCGGCAAGTTCTGGCGGATAGCGATCCCCACTTATTTTAATCTCACTTAAAGCCTTTTCAAACTCGTTTAATTCACTTTGACTAAATTTCACTTCTAAAGAGCTTAAATTTTCATCTAAACGCTTTAAATTTGTCGTGCCAAAAATAGGCACTAAAAAGTCCTTTTTAGCGAGTATAAAGCCAAGTGCAAGCTGTGCTAGGCTTATGTTTTTGCTCCTTGCAAACTCGTTCAAAAAGTCAAGCAAAACTTGATTTGCCTCTAAATTTTCCTTGCTAAATCTTGGCACAACGCCCTTAAAATCGCCCTCGCCAAAGTTAGCACTCTTAATAGCTCCTGTTAAAAAGCCCTTACCAAGCGGGCTAAAAGGCACAAAGCCTATATTTAGGCTCTCAAGCTCGTTAAAATAGCTCTCAGGCTCCCTAAACCACAAAGAATACTCACTTTGAACAGCACTAAGCTCAAACTCCGCATTTGCCCTTTTTATAGTCTCAATGCTAGCCTCGCTAAGTCCCCAAGCTCTGATTTTACCCTCATTAAAAAGCTCCCTCATCACGCCAGCTACTTCTTCGATCGGCACATTTGTATCAACTCTGTGCTGATAGTAAAGATCGATATAATCAGTCTTTAGCCTCTTTAAACTTCCATGGGCCGCCTTTCTTATCTGCTCTGGGCGTGAGTTTAGCACTTGTTTGCCATTTTCATAATAAATGCCAAATTTACTTGCCAAAACGATTTTTTCTCTAAAGCCCTTTATAGCCTCGCCCACAAGGCTTTCATTGCTCTCATCTTTATAAACATAAGCTTCAGCCGTATCAAAAAAAGTAAGGCCCTTTTCATAGGCTTTATGAATGAAAGCTATCATCTCATCTTTTGGCTTTGGTAAGCCATGCCCATGTGTCATACCCATGCAACCAAGCCCAAGGGCTGAAACTTCTAAATTTCTTAATTTTCTTTTTTGCATTTTTTCTCCTTTTTAAAATTTATGAAATTATCCAACCTGACACCTAGTGTTTGTCAAGGGGTTTTGTAAAAAATCAATAAAAATATTTAAAATTTAAGGCTTGATTAAACCTTAAATTTAAGAGCTCAAGAGAGTTTATAAACTTATTTATCAAGCCCTTTTTCTTTAAGCCACTCTGAGATTAAATCCGCAATTTCTACATTATTTAAATCAGACATTAAAAAATGCGTATTTCCATAAATTTTAAGCTCAGGCAGGTGAATTAAGCTTACATCTCCGCCTGCTTCATTAACAGCATTTGCCCACTTTTTAGCTAAATCAAGCCTAATTCTCCATATATCAAGCTCTGGTACGTTTGATTTTGTAGTAGGGATATTATCTCCATAGATGAGTAAAATCGGCATTTTAGTAAAGCTTTTAAAGGTTTTTTCATCAACCATAATATATTCCACCCCTTCGCTCGCTTCAGTTTGGGGTCTTTTTACAAAGGAAAAATATCCACCACCCTCAAGAGCTATAACAGCTTTAACATTTTTTGTTTTAGGTAAGAGTTTCCAAGTATGCATCACACCTTGAGAATGAGCCATCATAATGCCTCCCTTAAGTTCATCAAAAAAGTTAGCTAAAATATTTGTATTTAGCTCAAAGTCTATTTTGCCTATGTTTGGGGTTATTTGTCTTAAGAATTGATTAAGACTTTCTTTATCTTTTGAAAACTGCACTCCTTTAAAATAATTAGGATAAATGCCAATTCTCCATTTCACAAACCAAGACTCCTCATCAAAAACGGGCTTGATTAAAGCCTCATCTAATGAGCGTGAAGCATTGCCCCTGCGAGGCGTAGTAAAATTATATATACTAAAACCTCTTCTTAAAAAAATATTAGCATAACCCTCTCTGCCATCAGGTGTGCTTTCCCAAGTTTTAGTAGCTTGATGAATGCCGTGCAAAAGCACGATAGGAAGTTTTTTTGCATTCATAGGTTTTTGATAATATACATAAGCGTGATCTCCGTGAAAGCTCTTGCCCTCATCATTTTTAAGCACACTCCCACCCACAAAAAAGCTTCCTTGTGAAGCTATAACTAAAGGCTTTTGCTCTAAACTCTTAGCTTGTGAAATACCCATTATAAAAAGAGTAAGAAAAATAAGTTTTTTCATAATTTATCCTTTAAAAATAGTTAAAATTTAAAACAAAATTACAACATAATCTTGTTTGCTTGAAATTATAAAACCTGACACCTAGTGTTTGTCAAGGGCAAATTTAAAAAATTTGCAAAAATTTATTTTTTAGGCTTATTTATGCCTAGACTTTGGCGAATTGCAAAATCCTTTTCAAGACAAAGTTTTATAACCAAATGAGCAATACTCTTGCGTGAGATCAAAGCGTCAGGATTTTTAAAGACCTCACCCTTTAAAGTTAGCTCATAATCAATCTCATCAGCATTACTAAACCACTGCGGACGGATAAGGGTATAGTCTAAATTTGAAGCTTCGATGAGTTTGGCTGAGTCCGCATATGGCTTTAGCGCAGACGAGATAGCACCTAGGTTGCGACTAGGAAGCTCTTTATACTCATCTTGATGAATGCCATAACTACTGATCCAAACAAGCCTTTTAAGCCCTGTTTCACTCATCGCCTCGATGATAGATCTTGCCATAGTAGGCAAGTCCCCAGCTAAATTTGCATACACTACATCAACGCCTTGCATAGCCTTTTTCAAAGCCTCTTTATCACTAGCACTGCCTTCAACTAGCTCTACTCTTTCAGGATTTGCATTTTTCACGCTTTGCAAACGGCTGGAATTTCTTAGAAAAAGCTTTAAATTTACCTTTGTTCCACCCAAAAAGCCATTTATCGCCTCCCTTGCCACGCTACCATTTGCACCTATGATTAAAATTTTCATTTTTTCTCCTTTGTAATTTATCCCCTCAAAGTCCCTTTCCTACCACTCGCTTGCCCTTGTAAGCCCTATAAAAGAAAATAGGGCAAAGAGGATAAAATTAATGTATTTTTGCATTTTTATCCCTAAAATTTATCTTTATACACTTCTATGAGCCATTTTACCATGGCTGGATCTTGGTGGTTGAAAAACAAGCTTTGTTTGTTATCAAGGCTAGCTATGGCTTTCATATCGCTATCATCAAGTGCAAAGTCAAAGACAGCGAAATTTTCTTTCATTCTTTCCTTGCGTGTGGTTTTTGGTATCACGACAATGCCTCTTTGAATGAGCCATCTTAAGGTAACTTGAGCGTTTGTTTTGCCATATTTTGAGCCGATTTTGCTTAAAAGCTCATTTTTGAAAAAGTCATTCCTGCCCTCGCCAAAACTAGCCCAAGACTGCAATACGCATTCGTATTCTTTTAAGATATTTTGTGCTTCAAATTGTGCGTGAAAGGGGCTACATTCGATTTGATTGATCATAGGTTTTATTTCTTGATTTAGGGCAAAATCAGTAAAGCGATCAGGGTAAAAATTACTCACGCCAATAGCCTTTATCCTGCCCTCTTTGTAAAGCCTTGACATCACACGCCACGCACCATAGGTATCATTAAATGGCTGGTGAATGAGATAAAGATCCAAATACTCAAGCCCAAGCTTTTTAAGGCTAGTCTCAAAGGCTTTTAAAGCCTCTTTTTCGTTTGCGTGAGTGATCCAAAGCTTTGTGGTGATGAAAAGCTCTTCTCTTTTAACTCCGCCTTTAAGGGCTGAATTTATCGCAGCTCCTACGCCTTCTTCGTTAAAATACGCTTGTGCAGTGTCGATGAGGCGGTAGCCAACGCTGATAGCTTCTTCTACGCATTTTTGTGTTTCTTCCGGCTTTATTTGATAAGTGCCATAGCCTAAAATTGGCATTTTAACGCCGTTATTTAGAGTGATGAAATCCATTTTTTCTCCTTTTGTTAAATTTGCAAATAAATTTGTGCTAAAACTTGAAACCATAGCCAAGCCTAAGCCGAATTTAGCCGAATTTTTTAAAAACTTTCGGCGAGTTTTTTACATTTTTTGCTCCTTTCATAAAAAATTTATGAAATTATAAAACCTGACACCTAGTGTTTGTCAAGAGCAAATTTAAAAAATTTGCAAAAAATGTTCATTTTTTTAAAAAAATATTAGTTGCATAAAGAAAACTTACAAGCAAAATCACCAAAGACCAAATCAAAAATTCCACCTTAAGCCCTAAAAAATGCACCATAGGAGTTGTTATAAACGGCGAAATGAACTGCCCAAAAAACATACAGCTAGCCAAAATCCCATAAAATTTGGCCTTTGAATGAGGAGGAACTATGCTAAATAAAAAAGCCGCATTATTGGTAACAATAAACCCACCAACAAGTCCAAAAAGAAAGAGCGAGAATAAGGCTATAAGAAAATGATCCACCAAAAAACACAAGAAAAAGCCCAAAGCCTCTAAAATGAGAGCAAAGACATAGATTTGCCTCACGCTTAAAAATTTAGCAAAATCCTTGTAAAAATAGCAAAAAATTCCAAAAGATAGGGTTGGCATAGCCATTGCAAAGCCTATGTATTTGGCATTTAAGCCTAAATTTACCTCGATATAATGGGGAAACTGCGTGCCTGCCAGGTAGTAAATAAACATAATAAAAAAGCCCATAAAATACACAGGCAAAAGTCTTTTTGAGTTAAATTTGTTCGGAAGTTCTTGTATCTTTTGCTCTTTTTTCTTGCGTTTTTTAGGCTCAAAAAGATAAAAAGCACAAAAAATCAAGACCAAAATTCCGCTTAAATAGACCAAAAAAACCAAATTCCAAGCAATACTTGTTAAAAATCCCCCAACACAAGTCAGCAAAGCTCCACCAAAAGCCATAACAAAGCCTTGCAAACTAAGGGCTTTTTGCCGCCTTTGTGCGCTACTTTCATAATAATCAGCCAATAAAGATGAAGCTGCAGTAGCGATAAATGCAGTCGCTACGCCAAAAATCACCCTGCTTAGTAAAAGCTCATAAATGCTATTTACAAAATACCCACTAGCACCTGTAAGCACCCAAAGCAAAATAGCTGGATAAAGAAATTTAAGCTTGCCAAATTTATCCATCAAAATCCCAGCCAAAGGTGAGAAAATCATCACAGAAAGTGCAGGTATAGTAAGAACCAAGGCACTTAAAAACTCAATGTAAGGTGTATCTTTGAAATGCGAAGCAATAGCAGGCAATGCAGGAGCTATCACACTAGCACCCAAGGCGGTCATAATAGCCACTGAAAATAGCACCATTTTAAACATAAATCTCTCAGTTAGATTAAACATTTTTCGCTCAAATTTATCAAGCTTTTCTTGCATTTTTTCTCCTTTTTTAAAAATTTATGAAATTATAAAACCTGACACCTAGTGTTTGTCAAGGGGAAATATTTCAAAATATAAAAATAATTTCGTTTCATTTGTTTTTTAGTTTTTTAAAATGTGTTAATTGCTAGCTCAAATTTTTATATAAGAAGCAAAGAAAATGATTGATCATATGGTTGTTAATTTTTAGATTATAAAGTAAGCTATGATAGGAATATTTTGATTTGTAGCAAAGTGTTGGTGTTGTTAAAATAAATGTAAAGATTTCAATAATGACTTTTGCGAGAGAAATATAATAATGTTTCAATATTATTTTTATAAAAAAGTTTGCTTATGTGATATATTGTAAATATTTAATTTAAAAAGAGGTATTGAAAAATTTAAGCTTTTTAATATTTAAAGATAATTTGATATAATCACACCTTGGGTAAAATATTTTTTTTGGTAAAAGGACTATTATGAAGGTTGTCTATGCTTGATAAATTAACCATTAAAGGTTATAAATCAATACGAAATTTAGAAAATTTTAAACTAGAAAATATCAATATCTTAATAGGGGCAAATGGCGTAGGCAAAAGCAATTTTATCTCTATATTTAAAATCCTTAATAGTTTATTTATCAAAAATTTACAACTTTATACGCAGAGCAAAGGACCTGATAATTTTTTATACTTTGGTAGAAAGAAGACACAAGAATTATATCTTGAATTTGTTTTTTCCAGAAATCATTATTGCGTTACCTTAATTCCGACAGATGAAAATAAACTTATGATAAAAAATGAATATATTGGTTTTGATGGTAACTATACAAATTATAAAGAGCCAATAGGGAGCAATCTATTAGAAAGCAATATCTCTAATTCAAAGGAAGTCGCTAGCTCCAGAAGTGTGGCACAATATACGCTTGATGAACTTAAAAAATTGAAAATATATCATTTTCACGACACAAGCGATACAGCTAGAATGAAGAGGATATGTGCAGAAAATGATAATCTCATGCTCAAATCAGATGCTCAAAATATAGCTCCATATTTAAAAAAAATATATAATAATTACCCTGATCATTACAAGCAAATTTTAAGAACCATACAAGATGTAGCCCCTTTTTTTGGAGGATTTGTTTTTAGAGATACGGAATATATTCAATTAGAATGGTATGATAAAAATGATCCTGATACTCCTTTTAAGGCACATATACTTTCTGATGGCACTTTAAGATTTATATGTTTGGCTACTTTGTTACTTCAGCCTTTTGAGTTAATGCCTAACACTATTATTATAGATGAACCAGAGCTAGGACTACATCCTTATGCATTAAAAATTTTAAGTGAAATTATCAAAAGGGTATCTCAAAAAAAACAATTAATAATTTCATCTCAGTCCGTTGAGCTTATAAACCATTTTGAAGCAAATAATATTATCGTGGTTGATAGAGAAGATAATCAATCTACTTTTACAAGATTAGACAATGAAAAGCTTAAAAGTTGGCTTGAAGAATATACACTCGGAGAAATTTGGGCAAGTAATCTCATAGGAGGAAAACCTAAATAATGTCAGGTATTTTAAGGTGTTATATAATTTGTGAAGGACAAAGTGAGGAAAAATTTGTAAAAGATGTTTTATACGGTTATTTTCAAAGCTCTAATATATGTCTTATTCCACTCATGATACCTACATCTAAGGGACATAAAGGTGGGGGATTAAACTATGATAGAGTCTCTAATTTTATTAAAAAATTTTTAAATGGAGATAAGGAAGCTTTTGTAACAACTTTTTTTGATTATTATGGATTGGATAAGAGATTTTTAGAAGGCATAAAACCCGATACTGATATATATGAAAAAATTAAAAATATACAAGATAAATTTGATCAAAAAATCAAAGGGTGTTGCGACACAGAAAGATTTTTTAGCCATATACAGCCACACGAATTTGAAAGCTTGCTTTTTAGTGATATTGGTAAAATTATACAAGCAGATGCTGAGTGGAAAGAATTATCAATTTGTGAATTAGAAAATATTATTAATAAATTTGACAATCCAGAGCTTATTAACAATAGTAAGGAAACAAGTCCCTCACATAGACTAGAAAAAATTTTTCATTCTCCTAAATATAGGAAGATTTTGCACGGTAGCAATATTGCAAAGGAAATTGGTATAGATAATATAAGATCAAAATGTCAGCATTTCAATAGCTGGTGCGTGAAACTTAATTCTTTAAGAGATTTTAAAAAGTAAATATTAAATTTTTATGGAAGTTTGAAAAAATAGGTGTAAAAGCAAAGCTATTGCAAAAGCTTATCAAAATTTTTGAGGCTTGATTTTAAGGCGTTTATTTTTTAATATAATCTTTAGGGCTTTAAATTTTAAAAGAGAACAATTTAAGGTAGGATTTTTTGATAATTTCTCGAATTTATGTTATTTTTATATCTAAATTTTTCTAAATTTGGCATTTACTTCTTTCATTGAGCTTTTCAAATTTTTTAGCTTTTATTTATGTCAAAAATCAAGATATATCAGTTTTTAAATCTCTTTTTTAAGCCAAATTTTATATTTATTATCCTAAACTTTAAGCTTTTAAAGCTTAATAAAAAGGAAAAAAATGTATAAATCTCAAAGTCCTCATACTAACTCACTTTTTTCCCTCTTTCTTTGGCCTTTTTTCTAAAATCCTAAAACTCAAATAAATTTAAAGGTAAAAAATGTTAAGCAAAGAAGCAAATTTTTATTATAGACAAATACTTGAAAAATACCCCTTTTCTTATTTTGCAGAGGATAAGGATAAGATCATCATAGGCATAGATCCTTTATTTTTAGATTCTAAAGAGCTTGATTTTAGTTCTTTTAAGGCTAAATTTTATGAAAAAACCAGCCAAAGGGCACTTTGTAAAGAGGCTGGCTTTTTTGGGGTGCTTTCTTTTGATTTTATCCATCTTTTTGAAAGGCTTGAAAAGCTAAGCTTAAAAAGCTATGATTTTCCTCTTTTTTTATTTGCTGACGCGAAGGCTTACTTAGTGTATGAAAAAAATACCAAAATTTATTATGAATACGGAGATAAAGCCTATTTTTCCTTTTTAAAAGAAGAAGAGCCAAGCTTAAAAGAAAAAAAAGAGCTTAAATTTAAGATACTAAGTGATTTAAAAGAAGAAGAAAAAAAATTTTTAAGCATGGTTAAAGAGGCTAAGCAGTATTTGCTTAGCGGGGATATCTTTCAGGTGGTTTTAAGCAAACAGCTTTGCATAGAGCATAATATTTCTAGCTTTGATTTTTATGAGGCCTTAAGCAAGGAAAATCCAAGCCCTTATATGTTTCATTTTCCAAGCAAGTATGGGGTGGTCTTAGGCTCTTCACCTGAGCTTGTCTTAAGCATTAAAAATAAAGAGCTTTTCGTAGCCCCCATAGCAGGAACAAGAAATTTAGACTCAAAAAGCGATATAAAAGCCTTGCAAGAGGATTTATTAAGTGATGAAAAAGAACTTTGCGAACACAAAATGCTAGTTGATTTAGCCAGAAATGACTTGGCTAAATTTGGAACTGAAATTGAGGTAAAAAATGCCTTTAGCGTGCAAATCTATCAATTTGTCATGCACATAGTAAGCGAGGTTTATGCAAGCTTAAGAAAGGATGCTAGCATATTTGACGCTATTTCAGCTGTCTTTCCAGCAGGCACGCTTAGTGGAGCGCCTAAAATTAGAGCCTTAGAGCTTATTGCCCAGCTTGAAAGGCTTAATAGAGGGGTTTATGGAGGGGCTATTGGCTTTTTAAGATTTAATGAAGACGCTCTTTTAGCTATTTTAATCCGTTCAGCTTTTTTCAAAGACAATAAGGCCTACCTAGCAAGTGGAGCTGGAATAGTGCTAGCTAGCAAGGCTCAAAAAGAATATGAAGAAATAAAGGCAAAAAGAAGATCCTTATTAGCTCTTTTTGAAAAACTTTGCTCTAAAAACTCAAATTTAAAGGAGGAAGGGGATTTTTTAAGCTCTGCTAAAGACTTAAATTTAGCAAGGAAAAAAGATCTCGCTAAATCAAATTTAGCCTCTGCAAAGTTTGGCAAGGCTTCAAAAAAAAGCCTCACCAAAGGCTTAAAGCTAGAAAAAACAAGCCCTGCTAAGACTTCAAATTTAGAGCTTAAAAAGCCAAGCTTAGCTAAAAATTCAAAGCTTAAAAAGCCAAATTTAGCCAAAGGCTCAAAAGAAAAAGCCTTTAGCAAGGATAAAAAATGATAGTTTTAATAGATAATTATGATTCCTTTGTTTTTAATGTCCGCTCTATGCTAGAAAGCCTTTATAAGGGAGAAATTAAGACCATAAGAAATGATGAATTAAGCCTTGAAGAAATCATCTCCTTAAAGCCTGATTTTATAGTGTTAAGCCCAGGGCCAAAGCATCCAAAAGATAGTGGGGTGTGCTTAGAGCTAATCAATGCAAGGCTAAAGATCCCAATACTTGGCATTTGCCTAGGTCATCAAATCATAGCCTTAAGCTTTAAGGCAAAGATTAAAAGGCTTGAAAAACCAGCTCATGCTATAAGCTCAAAAATAAAGCTTGTAAGCTCAAATTTGCTTTTTAAAGAGCTTCCCAAAAGCTTTAAGATCATGCGTTATCACTCCTTAGAAGTTGTAAATTTGCCAAAGGAACTTGAGCCTTTAGCTTTTAGTGAGGATGGGGTTTTAATGGCTTTTGCTCATAAATCCTTGCCTTATTTTGGGGTGCAGTTTCACCCTGAGAGCTTTTTTAGCGAATACGGACTTAAAATACTTTCAAATTTTTTAAGCCTTAAAAAAAGTGAGCTTCAAGAAGAAAAAAAAGATTTCACCCCCTTTTTACAAAAATTAAGCCTTGATCAAAATCTTGATAGTGAGGATTTTAGCCAAATTTGTTCTTTGATTATGAGTAAGGACTTTGAAGAAATTCAGCTTGCTGCCCTGCTTGTTTTAATCACAGAAAAAAGCCTTAATGAAAAAAGCCTAACAGCACTCATTCAAAATATCTTAAAATACTCAAATACCTTTAATGATGATAGCGATATGATAGATATAGTAGGCACAGGAGGGGATGGCTTTAAAACTATAAATATCTCAACCACAGTGGCTTTCATACTAGCAGCCCTTGGACTTAGGGTAGCAAAGCATGGAAATAAGGCTATATCAAGTAAGAGTGGCAGCTCTGATGTCTTAAGCGAGCTTAAGGCCGAGGGCTTTAAAGAGCCTCAAAAACAGCTTTTAATGCTTGAAAAAACAAGGCTTTGCTTTTTTCACGCTCCCTTTTTTCACCCCCTTGTTGGCGAGGTTAAAAGTGTGAGAGAAAGGCTTAAATTAAGAACGGTTTTTAATATCTTAGGACCCCTACTTCATCCAAATTTAAGCTTAAAATATCAACTTGTGGGCAATTACCACGCCCCTGTGCATAAGCTAATAGCTGAGGTTTTAAGGCTTTTGGGTCGTAAAAAGGCCTTGGTTGTTAGGGGAAATGATGGCTTAGATGAGCTTAGTATTTGCGATGAGACAAGCATTTATGAGCTTGATGATGGAGAAATCATTCATTATAATATAAGCCCTGAGCAATTTGGCTTTAAAAGAGCCTTTCATAGCGAAATAGCAGGAGGAAGTCCTAAAGAAAATGCTGAAATTTTAATCAAAACTCTAAAGGGCGAGCAAAGGGGGGCTAAATTTGATATAGTGGTGCTAAATGCTATCTTTGCTCTTTATACAGCCAAAAGGGTGGATAATCCTTTGAAGGCAAAGGATATGGTGCTTGAGGCTATATATTCAGGCAGGGTTTATGAGTATTTTTGTGAATTTCAAGAAGAAAGAGCAAAACTAAGTCAAATTTAGAGCTTTTAAGGCTTAAAAAGGAAGCTTTTGAAAAAGATTAAAATTTGTGGCATAACAGAGAGTAAAAACGCTCTTGAGCTAGCAAGGCTTGAGCTTGATTATATGGGCTTAATCTTTACAAAAAGCCCAAGGCAAGTAAGCTTTGAAAAAGCCGTTGAGATAGCTAGTATCATTAATGAGCATGGTAAAAAAAGCGTGGGTGTTTTTGTAGATGAAAAAGATGAGCTTATCTTAGAACTAGCCAAGGCTTGTAAGCTAAAAGTGGTTCAAGTTTATAAAAATATTTCAAAAAGCTTATATGAGGACTTAAAGGCTTTAAATTTAGAGCTTTGGCAGGTTTTAAGCATAAATGAAGATTTTAAAAAGGACTTGAGTGAGCAAGTCTTTGCTGATTTGATCCTTTTTGATACTAAGGGAAAATTTAAGGGAGGAAATGGGCTAAGCTTTGATTGGAAGCTTTTAGATGAGCCTATTTTACAAGCTTTTTTAAGCGAAAATAAGCTTGATTTTGGCTTAGCTGGAGGCATAGGGCTTGAAAATATCAAAGAAGCCTTAAAAACAAAGGCCTTGCTTTTGGATCTAAACTCAAGGGTTGAAATAAAAGCTGGACTTAAGGATATAAGCTTGGTAGAAAAGATTATAAAGGAGCTTGGAGAATGAAAAAGAGTTATTATGGAGAATTTGGGGGGCAGTTTGTACCAGAAACAGCAATGTTTGCTTTAAAGGACTTAGAAAAGGCTTTTCATGAAATAGCTTTTTTAAAAGATTTTAAAAAAGAGTTAAAAGATTTACTTAAAAACTATGTAGGACGCAAGACACCTCTTTATTTTGCTAGAAATTTAAGCAAGCATTTTGGACATGAAATTTATTTAAAAAGAGAGGATTTAAATCACACAGGAGCACATAAGATCAACAATGCTTTAGCCCAAGTACTTTTAGCTAAGAAAATGGGCAAAAAAAAGGTGATAGCCGAGACAGGAGCAGGGCAGCATGGACTAGCCACCGCCACAGCAGCAGCACTTTTAGGCTTAGAATGTGAAATTTATATGGGCGAAACGGATATGCAAAGACAGGCTTTAAATGTTTATAAAATAGAGCTTTTAGGAGCTAGGGTTGTGGGCATTAAAAATGGACTTAAGACCCTTAAAGAAGCCACAACTGCTGCCTTGCAAACTTGGATCAATGAGATAGAAAAATCCTTTTATGTGATAGGAAGTGCTGTTGGACCTTATCCTTATCCTCAAATCGTAGCACATTTTCAAAGTATCATCGGCAAGGAGACAAAAAAACAGCTGAAAAAGTTGGGTAAAAAAGCTGACATGATCATTGCTTGTGTGGGTGGAGGAAGTAATGCTGTGGGTATTTTTTATGAATTTATAGAAGATAAAAAAGTGCGTTTGATAGGCGTTGAAGCAGGAGGGCTTGGCGTGGATACTCCTTATCATGCAGCGACCTTAACAAAGGGGCGAACAGGTATCATTCATGGTATGAAAACAAAGGTTTTGCAAGATGAGCTGGGTAATATCTTGCCTGTGCATAGTATTTCAGCTGGGCTTGATTATCCGGGTATTGGTCCTATTCATGCTCATTTGTTTGAAAGTAAAAGGGCAAGTTATTATGCGGTAAGTGATGATGAGTGTATCGAGGCTTTAAAGTTTTTGTGTAAAAAAGAAGGAATTTTAAGTGCTATTGAAAGTGCGCATGCCTTGGCTATTTTACCAAAAATTTGCAAGGATTTAAGCAAAAAAAGCGTCATAGTTGTCAATCTTTCAGGAAGAGGGGATAAGGATATAGAAACGATCAAAGCTTACAAAAAAGGAAGAATTTATGGTTAATTTTAGAACTCATTTTAAAGATAAGGCAAATGTAGCGTATATGGTGGCTGGATATCCAGATCTTAAGATGACAAAATCCTTTATAGAGGGGCTTGATAGAACAAATATCGATATTTTAGAGCTTGGTATAGCATACTCTGATCCCATTGCTGATGGAAAAATTATCTCAGAAGCTGCTTTAAAAGCCTTAGAAAAAGGGGCGACTATACATAAGGTCTTTGAGCTTTTAAGTGAGGTAAAAACTTCTAAAATTCTTGTTTTTTTGGTGTATTATAATGTGATCTTTTCTTATGGTTTGCAAAGCTTTGTGAAAAAGGCTAAGGAAGTAGGCATTAAAGGGCTTATCGTGCCTGATCTTCCTTTTGAAGAAAATGAAGAGCTTTTTAGGCTTTGCGAAGAAGCAAATTTAGCCCTAATCCCACTTATCAGCGTAACAACGCCTAAGCCTCGTATCAAAGAGATATTAAGTAGGGGAAGTGGCTTTGTGTATGCTGTGGCAAGTGTTGGCATTACCGGAGGCAAAAGGGCTGAACAAGCAAAGCTTAAGACTCTTGTCAAGGATATCAGAGAGGAAAGTTCTTTGCCTGTTTTTTTGGGTTTTGGTATTAAAACAAAAAAAGATGTGCAAAAGATAAAGCAAATTTGTGATGGGGCTATCGTTGGGACAAGTATAGTCCAGCTTTTTAAAGAATACAAAATAAGAGAAATTTTTAAAAAAATCAAAGAAATTTTTGAATAAATCTTGTTTTTTAAAGCTGTTTTGTTTATAATTATGAAATTTCGTTTATTTTAAAAGGAGGAAAAAGTGATTCGTGCACTTGAGGATTCTATAAGACATTTTTTTGAGGATATTTTAAAGGGTAAATTAAAAGAAAGTGATCAAATTTCTGGAGAACTTTATGGAGCGAGTATTAGTTTAAGTTCTAGCCAAGAGGGCGAGTTTGACTTCTATCTTTTTTTTCCAAAGCAGGTGTTTGAAAAATTTAGAAAGATTTTTTTGAAAAATATTACCTTTGATGAAAGTGATTGGTGTGATTTGGCAAAAGAAATGGCAAATGAAATCATAGGACATGCCAAGCTTACACTTAAAGAAAGCAATTCTAATGTTGAATATAAGCTTGGAATTCCTGAATATCTTGGACGCGTCGATTTTTCAAATTTTAAACTCGATAAAGCCTTTACTTATGATTTTGATGGAGATAGTTTTAGGATAGGTTATAGGAAAAATGGCTGAGGAGAGATTAAATGAATTTGGCGAACATGCAGGTTTGCTTGATTCTTATGAGGATATTTTAGATATTACTGTTGATTTTGTTAGCGAGCTTGGTACGACACAAATGAGTGTTAGCGAGCTTTTAAAGCTTAATGTGGGTTCTGTTATTGATCTTGAAAAACCAGCTGGTGAGAGCGTGGAATTATATATTAATAAAAGAATTTTTGGAAAAGGCGAGGTTATGGTATATGAAAAAAACCTAGCCATTCGTATCAATGAAATTTTGGATTCAAAAACGGTTCTACAATACTTTAAAAAAGAAGTAGTATGAGGGTTTTTATTTTACTTTCTTTTTGTGTTTTACCTCTTTTTGCAACCAAGCTTTTGGATTATAATATTTATGATAGAAATGATAGAGTAGATATTACGCTTTCTTTTGATAGTGCGTATAAGGGGCATGTTACTCAGAAAAAAGAAAATAACTTCATTTTACTAACCTTAAATGAACTAAGTTTTGATAAAGAAAAAGAACAAGAATTTAAATCTCCCATACTCAAAAAAATGTTGATAAAACCAGAACAAAATAAGGTTTTGATCATGTTTGAAGCACCAAATGACACTTTTTTGACCCTAAGTGATACAAATAATAAAATAAGTCTTAGAATAAGAGCCTTAAATAAAGAGCTTGCTCAAAGCCCAAACGCTTCGGCTATCCCAACAAACGATGTTCAAGAAGCAAAACCAAGCTTAAATTTAGAAACAAAAGAGGAATTAAAGCCTAAAAGTTCGAGTTTGGACGGCTTTGATTATGTGAATTATGTTTTAGTGCTTTTGGTTTTGTTTATTTTGCTTGCGGTGCTTTGGTGGATTAAAAATTCTTTAAAAAAGAAAACTTTTAATATCAAAGAATTTGACTTGATTTATCAAAGATATTTAGATAAACATAATCAATTTGTTATTTTAGACTATAATGATAAAAGATATGTTATGATCATTGGAAATTCAAATGTAATCTTAGATATTAGCGATATAAATAAAGAACATACAAATTTACAAACTCAGGCAAAAAGTGAAAAAAGTTTTAATTCTATTTTTGAAGAAAATAAACAAAAGCTACAAAATTTAATCCAAAAAAATCAAGGCACTTGATTTACTACTAAAATAAGATCTTCAGGTAAAACAAGCTTTTTAAGCTCATCTTTTGGGATATTTATGGTATTTTGAGAGTAGATATATAGAGATTTGTTTTTTAGTTTAAATTGGATTTTATCTTTTTCAAAGCAGTTTTGTTCTAAGATCTTTGCAAGTCCTAGTATAAAGCTTAGCCATGCTAGAATGGAAAATTTGGGCAAGAGATCTTGATATTCTTTAATAAGAGTAGAATTGATCTTTTTTCCTGAAAATTTTATCAAGTGAGCAATGAGGGTTTTTTCTTTATGAGAAATCCTATAATCTAGGTTATTAAGCACCAAATACGCACTATGTTCATTTGAATAATAAGGACTTATAAACTCGCCTATATGATAAAGCTTAGAAGCGTTAATTAAACTCGTTTTAAAGGATATGTTTAAATCATGCAGGCTTTGAAGCTCATCAAAGATTTTTGAGCAATAAAGGCTAATTTTGCTTTTATGATTTTTTTTCAAAAATCTATCTTGCAAGGATCTAAGACTTGGGTTAAAATTTACGGGAAAGCTTTTTGTTTTAGGGAGCAAATCTTGTAAAAAAACACCCTCTCTAACACCAACGCCACTTGTGATGATTTCTTTTGCTCCAAGTGTTTCAGCAATATTTAAAAAGATCAAAATACCTTCTTTTATAGTATCAAAGCGATCCTTTTTAATACCATAGTTTGCTAAATCCTCATTTTGGCAAGCAAGTATTTTTTTAATATGTGCTTTTTCATTTTTAAGTTCATAATGAAAATTATGTAAGGTTTTTAAAGGATATGAGTTTTTTTGCATGATAGAATTTGAAAGCGCTCTTAAACTTCCTCCTATGGCGATTAGCTTTTCATTTTTAAAGCTTTCAGGGATAAGTTTTAAAAGAGGTTTAAAAAAGTTATCAAGATCCTTAAGTTTATCTTTATCACTAAATAGCTCCTTAAGTCTTACTGTGCCAATATCCAAAGATATATAATCAACAATTTTCCCTCCTCTTATCAAGCAAAGCTCACTTGATCCACCGCCTATATCAAGAGTGGTAGCGTTTTGGATATCGCTTAGTAAATTTAAAGCGGCTAAGCCTCCAAGATATGATTCGGTTTTTCCGTCTATGCAACGGATATTAAGTTTTAGCTTATTTTTTATCCTCTTGATGAAATCCTTAGAATTTGGAGCATCTCTTAGGGCAGAAGTACCTACGATCAAAAGTTTATTACATTTATGCTTTAGGCTTAAAGCCTTAAAATGAGCTAGAGTATCTTCTGTTCTTTGCATAGCTTCAGCTTGTAAGACTTTGCCGTTATTATAGGCATTTTCTCCAAGCCGAACCTTTCTTTTATACTCAGCACAAATATTAAAAGCAAATCTTGAACTTTTTTCAAAGATCACCATTCTTACAGAATTTGAACCAAGATCAATAACAGCAGTTTTTCTTGCCATAAATTTTCTTTATTTTGAGCATATCCTGAAAGATCAAGATATGCTAATGGCTAGGATTTTTTGGGGAAACAAAATCTATATCCTCTACGACGCACGGTTTCTATGGTAGAGATATTAAGAGGTTTATCCATTTTTTGACGAATTTGATTGATAGCAACTTCGATGACATTTGGAGTTACAAGCTCAGGCTCTTCCCAGATCGCATCTAAAAGTTGTTCTTTGGAAACGATTTGATCTGAGTGTCTGGCTAGGTGGGTTAAAACCTCAAAAGGCTTGCCCTTAAGCTCTATGTCTTGTCCTTTGTAAGTGATCTTTTCTTCATCAGGATCTATAACCAAATCATCTATCTTTATCACATTTGTTCCGCCCATTCTAAGTCTAGCCTCAACTCTTGCTAAAAGAATGTCAAGATCTACAGGTTTTTTTATAAAGTCATCAGCCCCTGTTTTCAAAGCTTTGATCTCATTTTGCTTGTCTGTTTTTGAAGAGAGTATAACAACGGCGGTTCTTGGGGATTTTTGTTTGATGATATTGATCAGATCAGCACCTTCGCCATCAGGCAAATTCCAGCTTGAAAGCACAAGATCATAGCGTCTTATCCCTATGTAGTATTCTCCGTCTTTGAAATTTTCTGAAAAATCCGTTTGATAGCCAAATTGATTTAGGTTATCCACTATGGTTTTATTGAGTGAATTATCATCTTCAATTACTAAAATTCTCATTTCCTTTTTTCCTTCGAAGTTAAAAATTTTTAAAAATCATAACATAATTTAAGTAAATATTTAAAAAACTTTAAAAAAAAATTAATAAATCCGTTCTATACTCGAACCCACCTTAGCTTTCTTGATGATCTTGAGCTTATAAAGTGTGATTTTTAAAAATTTGATTTGAGGATATAAATTTTTAAGTTCATGGCAAAGTTCTTCTAGGGATTCTTCGATGAGTTTAAATTGGCGTGTTTTATAAATTTTTTTAAGATGATTTACAAGCTGTGCATAGTCTAAAAAATCATCAGACTTGGCTTCGAGTTTGATTTGTATTTTTTGTTTTTTTTTGCGTTCAAAGTCTAAAATACCGATGATACACTTAAATTTAAGTTTGATTTTTATATGACTTTGCATTCTTCTTTTTTAAACATTCTTTTGATATTGGGTATATGCTTATAAACGATGATAAAACAGATGATTAAAACAGGTGCGTGCGTGTTAATGCTCATATCATAATGCAAGATAAAAGAACTTGCAAGGAAAAAAACCAAAGCGACCAAGGAAGCTAGACTTGAAATTTTAAAGACCTTAGCAACGATAAACCAAGCTACAAAGCCAATGAGAAGCTCTAAAGGAAGTAAAGCAGCCATAACTCCTGCTGCTGTGGCTACGCCTTTTCCACCCTCAAGTGATAAATAAGCAGAAAAACAATGCCCCAAAACACAAAACACCCCTATGCTCCAAAGCATATTATCATCAAAGCCTAAAAATTGAGCAAGGATAATAGGCACAAAAGCCTTTGCAAAGTCTAAAAGCAAAGTCGCAACAGCAAGTTTTTTAGCAAGTTTGGGATTTTCTTTTTTGACCACTCTTAAAACATTAGTCGCACCTATGCTTTTGCTGCCTTCATTTTGGATATTGATTTTGGCAAAAAATTGAGCTAAAAGCAAACCAAAAGGGATAGAACCTATCAAATAAGCAAGCAGATAAATCATTAAATTCATTCTATGCAAGGCAAAACCAAAAATGACAAAAAAGCCCACAAGGATATAAAATTTAGAATCTTCAAGATCAAGCTTTTTAAAAGCTATAAAATAAAGCGTTCCTCCACTCAAAACGCCTGCTAAAATGATATATAAAAACTTATCGTGAGTACTTAAAATAGCAACAAAAGCAAGAGCTAAAATGCTTGCAAAAATTAAGGTAACATTTTTCATAAAAACTCTTTGTATGGTATTAAAAGCCCCATTATAGCATAATAAATTTAAAATAAATTAAGTTCTAAAAGTAATACTTTTTCTTAAAAATGATAGATTTTTAAGGATTTTAAAAGCACTTCTTGCTTTTTTAGATACAATGTTTTAAATTTATGTATGAAAAGCAAGACAATGAATGATGATTTTTTACAATACCTTTGTGAAGTAAAAGGAGTGCAAAAAGCAAGTATAGAAGAGTTTTTGAGGGAGTATTCTTTTGATGATTTGGCTGGGTATGTGTTTTTGTTTTATGAGAAAAATCCTCATTTTCTTAATAGGCTTTGCTTGCATTTTAAGCTTAAGGTGGAGGATTTTTTAAGATCTTTTGCCTCGTTTAAGGGCTTGGAATTTGTGGATTTAAGTCTAGATGAAGTGTTTGTTTCTAAGCTTCCTTTAAATTTGCTTTTAAGTCTTAAGGCACTTCCTTTTAAGGAGGATAAAGAAAATATTTATATCGCCTTTTGTGAGCCTAGTTCTTTTTTAAATTTACAAAAAATTCAAAATTTCTTTAAGGATAAATTTGTAAAGCCTTATCTTGCAAATCCCCTTAAGATAGCCGAGTTTTTGCAGGATTTAAGTTTAAAAGAGCAAATTTCTTTACTCTTAGCACAGATCAAAACAGAGCTTAAGGATAATACCCAAAAAGAGCAAAGTGGTGTAAGTGCATTTTTTGAGCTTCTTATCAAAGAAGCTATAAGGCTTAGAACAAGTGATATACATTTAGAGCCAAGTGAAAATAGGGCTTTGATCCGTTTTAGGATAGATGGGGTTTTAAGCTTATTTTTAGAACTTGAATATGAAATTTATGAAGCCTTAAATTCTTATATAAAACTTAAATCTCATCTTAATTTAGCCGAAAAAAGAAAGGCTCAAGATGGAAGTTTTAGTATGAGCTTTGAGGGCTTAGAATATGATTTTAGACTTTCATCTTTGCCCTTATTTTACGGAGAAAGCTTGGTTATAAGGATATTAGAGCATAAAAAAGACTTTTTTGCTCTAGAGCATTTAAATTTCTTAAATAAAGATTTAAATTTACTAAAGAAAAAAATTCATGAAGCTTATGGGCTTATCTTGCTTACAGGACCTACAGGAAGTGGAAAAAGCACGACTTTATATGCGTGTTTAAATGAAATAAAAAGCATGCAAAAAAAGATTATTACCGCTGAAGATCCCATAGAATACAAGCTTGATTTAGTGCAACAAATTTTACTTAATGAAAAAGCAGGGCTTGATTTTAACAATGCCTTGCGTGCTATTTTAAGACAAGATCCTGATGTTATCATGATAGGAGAAATTCGCGATGAACAAAGTCTTGATATAGCGATAAAATCCTCTCTAACAGGGCATTTAGTTTTTTCTACTTTGCACACAAACGATGCCTTAGGAGCGGTAAGCAGAATGCTTGATATGAATGCAAAGCCTTATTTACTTGCTTCTTCTTTGAGTTTGGTTATTGCTCAAAGGCTTGTAAGAAAGCTTTGTGTGCATTGTTCTTTTAAAAGTTCTAAAAGATATAAAGAATTTGAGGGCGAGTTTTACGAGGCTTTAGGGTGTGAATATTGTAAGATGAGTGGCT
This sequence comes from Campylobacter sp. MIT 99-7217, assembly GCF_006864365.1. Classification (NCBI taxonomy): domain Bacteria; kingdom Pseudomonadati; phylum Campylobacterota; class Epsilonproteobacteria; order Campylobacterales; family Campylobacteraceae; genus Campylobacter; species Campylobacter sp. MIT 99-7217. The sequence continues at coordinate 184,175 of NZ_QHLJ01000003.1, read as the reverse complement.
ATAAGGGGCGTGAGCTTGTGGCTGAGTTTTTGTTTGTCGATGAGCAAGTAAGCGAGCTTATAAGATCAAACGCAACTAAACAAGAGTTTTTAAGCTATCTTAAAAAGCAAGGTTATAAAAGTATGCTTGAAAATGGCTTGCAAAAGGCAGAGCAGGGCATTACGAGCATAGAAGAGCTTTTGAGGGTTTTAAGATGAAAGTTTTTAAAGCTCTTGTTTTAAAAGATAAGAGGGAAAAAACCCTTATCATCAGGGCAAAAGATGAACTTGGTGCTACAAAAAAGCTTAAGGGTATGAATTTAAAGGTTTTAGAGCTTACTTTGCTTACTCAAAGATCTTTTTTCCATACTCAGCTTAAGGCAGAAGTTCTTGCCTTTCTTTATAAGGAATTTGCACTCTTGCTTGGCTCAGGCATTAGCTTTACTTTGGCTTTGCAAAGTCTTCTTGATAATCCTTACGATAAAAACCTAAGCCTTTTTTTACAAGAAATAAAATACAACCTCTCCCACGGACAAAGCCTCGCTCAAGCCTTTGAAAATACGAGTTTTACACTATCTCAAAGTGAGCTTACCTTGATCAAAATGGGCGAAAATACAGGCGATTTAGCCTTTATTTTTTCTAAGCTTTGTGAGCTTAAAGAAAAAAGCTTAGACAATCAAAAGCGTATTAAAAAGGCTTTGAGCTATCCTTTGTTTGTTTTTATAAGCTTGATCATTGCTTTTGCATGTTTGATACTTTTTGTAATGCCTCAGTTTAAGATGATTTTTGATGATTTTGGTATAAATTTACCCTTGATAACGAGGATTTTATTTGGAGTGTATGAGTTTTTAGATGAGTATTATTTTGTTTTATTAATTTGCATGATCTTTTGTATTTGTGTGTTTTATTTTGCATATACAAAAATAACTATATTTAGCCTTTGGGTGGATTTTTTATTGCTTAAAATACCCTTTGTTAAAAATATGATTTTTTATAATGAATTTTGCACTTTTTTCTTGGTCTTTTCTTTGCTTTTAAAAAATAAGGTTGATTTTTTGACCGCCTTTTTTCTTGCGAGCTCAAGTCTAAAAAATAAATTTCTTTGCAAAAAATGCAAACACATTTCAACACTTTGTCAGCAGGGTTTAAGCCCAGATGAAGCTTTTAAAAAGTCTCATCTTTTTGAAGGGGTTGTACTTTCCATGCTTAATATAGCTATGAAAAGTGCTAAGCTTGATTTGATGAGTGAGAAAATTTCAAATTTTTATGAAACAAAACAAGAAAATTTGATGAGTAAATTTATATTCTTACTCGAACCTTTGATGACTTTTTTGGTAGCGATTTTGGTGCTTTGTTTGGCTTTGGGGATATTTTTGCCTATGTGGGAACTAAATAGCTCTATAAGCTTTTGATTTCATTTTAAACAATCTTTATTTGATATTTTATTGTGGATAAAAATTTCTCCATTTTTATAATAAGTCCAACTCATTGCCATATCTTCATCTCTGTAATATGCTGACAAATCACTATCACAATAATATGATTTGTTTTGTGCTAGAATGGATTTTTTCATAAGTTCTTGCATATTGTTATTTTGACTAAGCTTTTGGTCAAAATCGTTAAATTCTATATCATAGATATATCCTAAGGTATCATTTTCACAAACAATATCTTTTAAAATCGTAATTTTATCAATTTTTTGAGGTAGGTTAAAAATACTTTTTATTTGCATTAAAGCTTCTTGCATTTCAGCACTTTTGCATTTATCAGCATAAGCAAAGATGCATAAAAAACTTAAAATAAAAACATTTTTTTTCATATAATCCCCACTGAGTATATTTTTGTAATGATTTTTAATTGTAGCTAAGATTGCATAAATTTAAAATAAATTGTTTTTAGGATTTTTAAATTTCTAAATCCGTTTTAAACACAGCTTGGCTAAATTCTTGCCTCAAATCTTGTTTTGATAAAGCTTGATAATTTTTACTTGTTTGCCTTTTTGCTTTGAGATTTTTTAACTGCGTTTCATCAATGTTTTCATTGCTTTGGATAAGAGCTTTAAATTCGGGATATTTTTGCATTAAAAGTTCTTTTTCTAGCTCTTTGCTATCCTTTTTAAGTTTTGGATTTTTTGTGTTTAAATTTTCAAAGAAATTTATATGCTCTTGTTCGTTTTTATTTAAGCTTGAAAGATTGATTTTACCTAAAAAATTATCATAAATTTGCTTAACAGCTTGCTTGCTTTTGCCTCTTTCACCTATATTCTTAGCTACTTTGCCCTCAACATCAGCAATGATAGAAAAGCTCATATCCTTTGCTTTTTCTTCATAAATTCTTTCTAAAGCTTCTTTGACAAGATTTTCATATCCTTCATTTAAACTGCCACCATTTGAGGATTTTTCTAAATTTGTAAGCACACCATCAAAATTTTTATCACTTTTTATGGTCGTATCCAAAAGCTCATCTAAAGAAAGATTTTTATGACCGATTTTTCCTTGTGCGTAGCCTTGCGCTTTGTCATTTGTGCCGTTTAAAAACATTATATCATCATCGCTGCTTGTCCAAAATGAGCTTTTGACTGAGTTTTTAAAGCCCAAATGCTCATAATCTGAAATAATTCCATTTTTATCAAGGTCTGCGTTTAAAAACCCTCTCTCATAAGCAATGTCTTTATACCAACCAAGCACAAATTTAGCAGCCGACGCGTTTAAACCAATGCTTCCATCACTAAGACTTAAAAAATTATTCTCATTAAAATGCGTTTTTAAAAGCTCAAGGCTTTCTTTGCTTAAATTTAAGGAGATTTGCTTTTCATTTTCAAAAAAAGAGATTTTTACTTCATTATTTTTTGATACTACATCGCTTGTTTTAAAATCCTCTTTATTTTTAAGATAAAGCTCTGCTTTGCTAGCTTTAAACACTGCATCATCAGCATTGACGAAAAAAGACGGCGTGGCGTGAATATACATTAATTTACCTTAATTTATTTGAGCCAGATTGTATTAGCCTTACAAACGGACTTACCGCAAGCTGATATATAAAATAATAAATTACTCTTTCAATACTTATCAATTAGCACCTTTTTCTATTTATTCCATAGGCTTAAACCAATTCATTATTTCCTTGTTTACTAAAATCCTTTTAATTATAATAAAAATCACAAAAAATCAACTTAAATTTAAGACATAAAATAATCATAAGTTACTTTTAAAAGAGTGAGAAATACCACAGCTAAAAAAAGCTTTTTGATAAATTTAGCCTCAGTTTTTAAAACAAGTTTTGAGCCAAGATAAGCTCCTATGATCTGTCCTACTCCCATTAAAATTCCTATATCCCAAAGCAGTTTGTAAAAACATAAAAATACTATAAGGGCTATGATATTGCTTGTAAAATTTAAGATTTTAGTATTTATGCTTGCTTCTTTCATACTAAGCCCCAAAAATACTACGCAAGCAAAGATCCAAAATGAGCCAGTTCCAGGTCCTAAAAAGCCATCATAAAAGCCCAAAATAAGCCCAAAAATGAAATGAAAAAGCTTGATATTAATCTTTGCTTCGCCCTTATGTTTTCCAAGATTTGGCTTTAAGGCTGTGTAAATGAAAGTTAGAGCTAAGAAAACAAGGACGATAAGCTTTAAGTGTTTATCGTTGATATAAAGCACTAAAATAGCACCCATTGTAGCCCCTAAGGCTGTAAAAAGCACTCCTAAGCCAAGATAAGCAAGGCTTCTAGCCTTAAAATAAGTTAGCATAGCAGTAAATGAGCCAAAAACACTTTGAAGCTTGTTTGTGCTTAGTGCTAAATGAGGTGGTATACCACTTGCCATTAAGGCTGGTAAAGTGATAAGCCCTCCACCTCCAACAATAGCATCAACAAAACCTGCGAAAATAGCGACAAAAAATAAAATAAAATAATAAATAGTATCAATTTGTATTATACCTTCCATAGCAAAAACCTTTGCATGTAAGTATAAATAAATTTGCTTTTATTTTTACTTAAAAAACTAAATCTAAGTTAATTTGAATTATAATGTGTTTTTAAAATTAAATTTTGGGATTGTATGATGAAAAATGTGATGATTTTAAGCGGAGCAGGGCTTTCTGCTCCAAGTGGTTTAAAAACTTTTAGAGATCATGATGGTCTTTGGGACAATCATAATGTCATGGAGGTTTGCTCTGCAACAGCCTTTAGGAAAAATCCTCAAAAAATCTTTGATTTTTATGATACAAGAAGAGCAGAACTTGCCAAGGTTAAGCCAAATCATGCTCATGAAATGATAGCCAAACTCAAAGAAAAATATACAAAAAATTTATTTATCATCACGCAAAATGTCGATGATTTGCTTGAAAGAGCAGGTTGTGCTGAGGTTACTCATTTGCATGGCTTTTTACCTGAGCTTGTTTGTATGGATTGTGGGAGCATTTTTGATATAGGATATGAAAGCCAAAGGGGCAAGATTTGCCCTAAGTGCAAAAGCTTAAATTTGAGGCATAATATAGTCATGTTTGAAGAACAAGCTCCCATGTATAGCGTGCTTTATGAGCTTTTGAAGCAAACTTCTCTTTTTGTTTGTATAGGCACATCTGGGGCGGTTTTGCCTGTGGGACATTATGCTAGAATGTGTGAAAAAAGTATTTTAAACAATCTTGAAAAAGATGAAAAACTTGAGGCTTATTTTGATAAATGCTATTATCAAAGTGCTGAACTTGCTATTGATCAGATAGCAAAGGATATAGAAGATTTTTTAAGAGCAGCGTAAAAATACATAAATTTATGGTAAAATACCTTAATTTCATGTCAAAATAAAGGAAAGAGCCATGCAAAATAAGACTATAAATGTAACCTTTAGAATGGACAAAGAGGATAAAAAGCATTTTGAACGCATTATTAATTCTATGGGGCTAAATTTAAGCTCCGCTTTTAATATTTTCGCTAAGGCTGTGATACGAGATAGTGCTATACCCTTTGAGTTAAAGGGGCAAAATATACCAAATGAAGAGACGATAAGGGCGATAGAAAATGTAGAAAAAGACGAGAATTTAGAAGAAGTTACCATAGAACAGCTTATAGCTGAATATGAAGCACAAAAGCTAAAGAGTAGCTAAAAGGTGCAAAATGGCATTAAAGATAGAGCGAGAGAAAAATTTTATTAAGAATTTTAATAAAATAAGACTCAATGACACAGAATTTCAAAGATTTATAAGCTACATATCCTTGCTTAGCGAGGGTAAAGAGCTACCAAAAGAAGCAAGGGATCATCAGTTATTAGGCGAATACGCAAAATATAGAGAATTTCATATAGCAAGCGATATGCTGGTGATTTATAAAATAGAAAATGAAATACTATATCTAGTAAGGATAGGCACTCACGCCCAGCTTTTTAAATAAAGCTCAAAAAGCGATGATTTGTTAAGCAGATTGCAAATTCTTGTTTTTACTCATAAAATGATATAAAAAATAAAATTTTACATTTCTTAAAGTATGGTAAATATCATAAATTTAATAAAAGCTTTAAAATGAAAGCTTATTCGAGAAAAATGTATGAGCTTTAAAAAGTAGATATTTTGAAAATTTTTAAAGTCTTGATAAAAAATAAGGTAAAATTTAAGCTCATAAACCAAGAAATAAAAGGAGTTTTTTGTGCTTGAGTCTTTTATAAATGGTGCTGTTTTAGGCTTTGGTGTGAGCGTGCCTTTTGGTCCTATAAATGTTTTGATCTTGCTTTATGCTCTAAAGTCCTTTAAAAATGGCTTTAGTTTGGGGCTTGGGGCTATGAGTGTAGATTTTTTATATCTTTTGCTTTTAAATTTAGGTGCTTTAGCTTTTTTGCAAAATGAGTTTGTGCAAAAGGCTTTTGCGATATTTGGTTTTTGTTTCTTGAGCTTTTTAGCCTTTTTGATGATCAAAAACAAGCCCAAAGAGTTAAATTTCAACCAAGAACAAAGGCTTGAAAGTGCGTATAAAAGCTATGCAAAAGGCTTTACTCTAAATATGGCAAATCCCTATGTCATAGGCTTTTGGCTAAGTACTACCTTGCTGATGAGTAAAAACTCTTATCCTGTGCTTATGTTTGTGGGCGTGGTGCTTGCTATCTTGACATGGATTTTTACACTTTCTTTTTTTGTGAGTAAATTTAGGCACTTCATCACAGCAAAAATTCTTTTCCTTATCAATATCGTTTCAGCACTTATTATAGAGTATTTTGCTATATTTTTACTTTATAAAACTTTTATAGGATAAAAAATGTATGTAGAAAAGCTTTTTTTAGAACTCTTGAAATTTAGATCAATTACCCCAAAAGATGATGGCGCACTTAATTATATAGCCCTAGAACTAAGTGATTTTGAAGCAATTTTCATCGATAAAGAAAATGTAAAAAATCTCATCTTAACAAAAAAATTTAACGAAAATGGCGAGCATTTAGCCTTTGGAGGTCATGTTGATGTTGTTCCTGCAGGGCAGGGCTGGGATAGCGAGCCTTTTAAGCCTGTAAAAAAAGATGGCTTTATTTATGCAAGAGGTGCGCAAGATATGAAAAGCGGTCTAGCAGCCTTTCTTGCTGCTGCTAAGGAGGCTAAATTTCAAGGCTCAAGGCTAAGTCTTATCATAACGAGTGATGAGGAGGGCGAGGCAAGATATGGCACTTTGGAAGCTTTAAAATACCTAGCAGAAAAACAAATGCTTCCTGATTATGCTATAGTGGCTGAGCCTACTTGCGTTCATGAGTTTGCAGATACTATCAAGATAGGGCGTAGAGGTTCTATCAACGCTACGCTAAAGATCAAAGGCAAGCAAGGGCATGTGGCTTACCCTGAAAAATGTATCAATCCCATTCATGACTTTGCTCCCATTTTAAGCCAGCTTGCAGGATATGAGTTTGATCATTGTGCTGATTTTAGTCCCTCAAAGCTGATTTTTACAGATATAAGAGGGGGAATGCAAGTGTGCAATGTAACCCCAAACGAGCTTACGCTAATGTTTAATGTAAGAAACTCCCCACAAACAAAGCTTCAAGATGTGCAAGATCTTGTTGAAAAACTTTGTAAGGGGCTAGATTACGAGCTTGAGCTAAGGCAAAGTTCAAAGCCTTTTTTGACGGATAAAAATTCTAAGATCGTGCAAAAGCTTATGCAAAGTATCGCAAAAATCACTTCCAAAACACCAGAGCTTAACACCAAAGGCGGCACGAGCGATGCGAGGTTTTTTGCTGAATTTGGCGTGAGCGTGGCTGAATTTGGCGTTTGTAATGACACTATCCACGCTGTAAATGAAAGGGTTAGCCTTGATGAAGTGCAAGGACTTTACGAGGTTTTTAAGGATTTTATAGAAAATTTTTAAATCAAATGTAAAATCTTAAAAATTTTACATTTGATTGAGAATTTTTATCCTAATGTTTTTTAAATCCTAAATTTTAGCTTTACTCACCCAAATCCTCCACGAAATTTATAGCCTCTATGATTTCTTTAGGGCTTATATCAGGCTTTGCGTAAATAAAGCTTTCGTCTTTAGAGCTAGCATAATGTGCTATTTTTAAGATAGCCTCGTTTTTGTTTTCTTGTATGTTAAGTGCTTTAAACGAATAAATAAAGCCATTTTCTTTGCAAAATTTTCTTAATCTTTCAAGCTCGTCAAATTCTTTAAACACCGCAAGTTGCACGAGTAAGCCATAAGCTACTTTGACCCCATGTTCTATCTTATGAGTGCTTTCAAACATAGACAAGGCATTATGTATAGCGTGTGCGCCACTTGAACGCCCCATTTTACACGCAAAACACCCCACAGCAGCTGAGATATTCAGTATAGTGTCGCTTATGCGTTTAAACTCAGGGCTAATTTGTTTTTCATCAAAGTCTTTTAGGGCTTTTTGTGTGTCCTTAAGTAAGATATCCTTAGTGATCTTACTTGCTGCTAAACCAAGCTCAACATTTGCTTCTAAGGGCTTTTTGGCAAGCTTTATGATAGAATACGCCTCGTAAAATTTAGCCAAGGTATCGCCTATGCCTCCAAGTAGGTATTTTTTAGGCGAATGAATGAGTAAATTTAAATCCGCCACGCAAGCAAAAGGCGTTCTTTTATAATAACCCACCTTTTTAAACTCGTGCTTTGGCGTATAAACAGCAGCTATAGGCGTAGTAGCCGCACAAGTTCCAAGTATAGTAGGTATAGTGATAAGCTCAGCATTTAAGCTCTCAGCCACGCCTTTAGCCGTATCAAGCACCTTGCCACCGCCTATGCCTACGATAAGATCAGCTTCTTTTGCTTCTTTGGCAAGGGCGTTTATATTTTCCTCACTTGCTGTTTTGTCATATCTTAAGGCCTTTAAAGAGCTTTGTTTGTGGGCTAAAAAGGCTTCGTAAGACTTTTCGCCTGTGATGATGATAGGATTTTTAAAAGAGCTTAAAAGCTCATCAAGATTTTTTAGGCTGTCCTTATCGCTTAAATATAAATTTGGCGTTGCTCTTGTTATGTCATCAAAATTTTGCATACTTTTCCCTAAAAACAAAGTTTTAAAGTCTCATTGTAGCAAAAAAATCTCAAAAAAACATTAAGTCAAGTATATACCAAATTTTGCTATAATGAAAGGTTAAGAACATGATAAAAAGATAAATGATGAAAAAATATACAAAATTTTTTATGCTTTCAAGCTTTTGCGTTTTAACGCTTCATGCTCAAAGGATAGAAATTTCTAATTTTAACTACCGCGATTTTTTGGACTTTGGGCAAAATAAGGGGCAGTTTGCTCCAAATGCTCAAAATATCATCATAAATGGCAAGGACAGCCAAAAAAATTTACCTCAAGTACCCTTCATAAATTTCAACGCTTCGAGCAATCACGGCTCACTTACAAGCATAGGGCGTGGCTTTGTCGCTACGGCAAATCATGTTCAAAGTCCTGAAAGTATCACTTCACTTCGTAAATGGGGAAATACCGAATATAATATCGCTAATCAAAATGGCACAAGCAATGCCGTAGGCTCTGATAATAAATTTTTAAGAATGAATAAATATATAGTCGAAGGAGAAGCAAAGCTTTTAGAAACGACGATACAGCAAAATACTCAAAACCCAAGCAACACAGCACAGCAAAATTTAAATATCACGGCTCTTAAAAATACTCTAAATAATTTTAAAGATAGCGATGGCAAGGTGTATGCATATATGGCTGGCTCTGGAGCGCTTAGCTTGTATAATAACTCAAATTCGGTTTTAAATCTTAATCAATCAGAGCAAGGAGATAGAAGAGGTGGTGGCTTTGGAAGCTTGGATCTTAGCCTTATCAATTACAATGATACCGAACTTTGTTCAAGCTGTAACACAAGTGGGCTTGATATACTTTATACACCTGATTCTAAATTTTTAAATGCCACAAGCTCAGGAGATAGCGGGAGTGCGCTTTATGTGTATGATAAAAACAAAAGCGAGTGGGTCTTGCTTGGGGCTTTATCAAGACTTCCTTATGTTGGCGCTCAAAGTTCTCGTTATGCCTTTGTGGCACAAAGTGATTTTGATACATATAAAAAGCAGTTTGAAGCAAGATATACTTTAAATTCGGGTATAAATGAAATGAGTTTGCAAAGTTTGGCAGGATATTTTAATAAGGATTTAATTTTTAGCGGTGGTGGAAATGTAGAATTTACAAATAATATTGACAGGCTTCAAAGTAGTGGCACCGGAGGCTTTGTTTTTGAAAAGGCGAGTAGTGCCACGACTTATAAATTTAATAGCAAAAACAATGGAAATTATTATTACAAAGGTTCAGGGCTTGATATAGGCGAAAATGTAACAGTTGAATGGGCTTTGAAAAATAAAAACGGCGATACCTTGCATAAAATCGGTAAAGGTACTTTGAAAATAGTAGAACATAGTGGAGGTGTGGGCTTTTTAAAAGTTGGCGAGGGCAAGGTGATACTTGATACTTCTTCAAAGGCTTATGAGGGCATTTATCTTACAAGCGGGAGAGGAGAAATAGAGCTTGTGCAAGGAAAGGCTCAGGCTCTTGGTGCTACTATAAATAGCGGTGCAAATTCTTTTATTCTTGAGCAAAAGAAGGTAAATGACGGCGGTATAGGAATTTACTTTGGCACAGGTGGAGGAAAGCTTGATCTTAAGGGAAATTCTTTAAAGCTTAACACTATAGCTGCAAATGACTATAAGGCTGTGATTACTTCAAGCACTGCTTCAACGCTTGAGCTTGAGGGTTTTGGCTATAATGCAAATGGCGGTAAAACTGCTCAAAAAGCTGATACCTTGATTCATGCAAGTATAGGACAAGGCTCTTACTATGACGCAAATGGAGCTTTACAACAAGGAAGTGCGGCAAATATAAATTTAAAATATGAAAACTCAGGCAAAGCAAATTTGATCTTTGATGGCAACATAAATACAAGCGGTAAATTTGAGCTAAATAATGCAAATTTGACCTTGCAAGGACATGCTACAACGCATGCTACGGTTAATGCAAATGAGGCAGAGGCGATTAAAAACGCTCAAGCAAATGCAGGAAATCCGCTTCCAAATTATGTTGATCTTACTAAGCCAAGCTCTTTGGAGCAAAGCGATTGGGATACAAGAGAATTTAAGCTTGGCAGTGGCATAAATTTACAAAGTTCTTCTTTAAATGTGGGACGAAATGCTATAGTAAAGACGAATATTAACGCAAATGCTAATTCAAAGATAAATTTTGGAAGCTCTGTTAAACATTTTATCGATGAAAAAGATGGGGCAAATATCAATGGTAGCGGTTTTGGGTATTATCAAAAGCTTGCAAGTGGGATTTTAGATAAGAAGAATTTAGAAAATATAGAAAATGCGGACACAAGCACGAGTTATGAGGGAAAAATCACAGCTGATAAAAGTGCTATAAATTCAAGTATAAGGTATTTTAATGCTAATTTGGAGCTTAAAAATGGCTCAAGTTTAAAGGCTGATTATCTTAGCTTAAGCTCTAATTCTAGTATAAATCTTAGTGATTCTAGTGCTGTGGTGCAAAATTTACACCTAAAAAATGTAAATCAACTAAGTGGCTTTACTCTTAATAACTCTACATTTGAAGTTAAGCAAAGTATGATTTTTGAAAGCTCAACTTTTAACTTAGATAATATCAATAATATTAATCTATCTTCAAACTATGATATAATAGGCTTTAGCTCTTCAAATATCACTTCAAACAAAGATCTTACAAGCAATGTTTTGCTTTATGATAAGGCAAATTTAAGTGTTAAAAATCTTAATCTTACTCAAGCAAAAAATACGCTCATCTTACAAGATCAAGGCACAAGTTTAAGTGCAGATAAGATCAAAATCAGCTCGCTTAATAATGCTTCTTTATCTGTGCAAAAGGCAAGCTTAAATGTCAAAGAATTAGAACTTAGCAATGCTAAAAATGTCAGCATGCTTGTAGATAGAGAGGCTTCTTTTGCAAATGATACGAAATTTACGCTTTCAAACTCAAGCCTAAAACTAGCACTTGGAGGAGATAAGAAATTTGACATTGAAGCAGGAGCAAATTCTACGCTTGAAATAGGAGGCATTGCAAATGATAATAATGCTCTTCATATCAGCGGAACTTTAAATGCAAGCTCAAATGCTCATATACAAGCATTTTTATCTTCTAATGATACTCTTAAGTTTAACTTAAATTTACAAGATAATGCAAGTTTTTATACTAATGCTTTGACCCTTGAAAACACTTATGATAGTATCACTCTTGCAAAAAATTCAAGCCTTAGTGCAAATTCTATCATAGCTAAAAACCTAACAAGTTTAAATTTAAATATAGCAAACACGGCTAAAACAGAGGTGAAAAATTTTGTTTTTGACTCTGGAAATATCAACTTTGCAGGCACAAAGCTTTTAGGACAAAGCATAGTTTTTCAAAATAATGCAAGCTTAAAGGCTAATGCCCTTGATCTTACAAATCAAAACCTAAGCTTACAAACAGGATCAAATCTTGAAAGCACAAAGCTAGATTTGGGCTCAAATACAAATTTAAGCCTTAAAAACTCGGCACTCAAAGCAGATGAATTAAGACTTAACAATACAGAAAATGCAAATATCAATCTACAAACAAGTTCAAAACTTGAACTTGAAAAACTTTCTTTAAATCACTCAAAACTTAATCTTAATCTTGATAATGAAAAGCTTATAGAAAATGTCAAGCAAATGTCACTAAAAGATAATTCCGTGCTTTCATTTAACAACTTCACACTTGGAGGAAATACCAAATTTACAAGCGATACGAGTTCGCATTTTTCTTTTCAAAGCTTAAAAATAGCTCAAAATGCTAACACCAAAGAAGAAATGAGTGCAAATACTGCTGTTGCAAATACCCTTACTCTTAGTGGTGTTGGGGTAAGTTTAGGTACTGATGAGAGCTTTCATGTTGCAAATTTTAAGCAAAATCTAAATTTAGAAGCAAATGCTAAAATGAAGGTTGAGTTTGATCAAAGCGTGTTTAAGGGCGTAAAAGAAATAAAAACTAATGGAGAGTTTTATACCCTACTTAGTGCGACAAATCTTAACGATGTGCGCGAGGATAAAAGAATAGACTTTGTTTTTAGTGATAAGAATAAAGAGTATTATATGGTAAGCAAGGTTGAAAATGATAAAATTTTGATCAAATTTCTTGAAGAAGATCCAAAAACCTTGCACGAGATAAACAAGCATTTAAGTTCAAATCATGCTATTTTTACCCAAATGCTTTTAGAACATGATATCAACGATGTAACGCTTGATATGGCTGTTAAAACTGATGATTATTCGCTTTTATCTAGGTATTTTGATAAAATCGATAAAAATTTAGAAAAGCTTTCAAACAACAATGCAAGCTTTAATGATAAGATTTTATTTAGCAACAATAGCCTTATTAATTCTCGTATCAGCAAGGTGCGATTTGCTAACTCTTTTGCTAAACTAGAAAATGCTCGTTTTGCAGATAATGCTTTGATCAAAAGTGATGTAAGATCAACGCCTTTTATCCTAGAAGATGCCTTAAATAACGCTTATAGCAGTGTTGGGGCTGGATTTTTTGGAGGAGAATCAAGCATGAGTTTTTATACTCTTAATGTAGGCTATGATAAAATGCTTGAAAACAAAGATGTGCTTTTGGGCGTGATGATGGGCTATGGTAAGGCAGGAGCAAGTGAAGAGGGTGTGGATACAACGAGTAATTTAATCAATCTTGGACTTTATACCAACGCTCTTTTTGAAAATCACGAACTTACAAGCAATCTTAACTTCGCCTTTATCAACTCAGATAAAAGCTTAAGTGATGATAGTTTTAGTGCAAAAAGCACAGGTATTTTGTGGGATACTTACTATAAATACGGCTTTGAGCTTGAAAATTTAAAAGATTATCAGCAAAGCATAAAGCCTGTGGCTTTGCTTTCTTTGGGATTTAACTCCTTTGGTGAAGAAAGGGGTAAAATGTATAAAAAGCAAGCTTATAGCGATCTTGGTATGCAAGTTGGAATAGGACTTGAGTATATGCTTGGCAGGGAAAATCTTTTTTATAACGCACAAGCACTGATACGCCAACCTCTCTTTCATACAGCAAAAAATGTCAATCTAAGCCTTGCTAATGCACAAACGATGATTAATTACGCTTTAAAAGAGGAAGAAACTTCTTTAGGGCTTAGTTTAAGTGCAGCACATAGGATAAATAAAAGCTTTTATATGCAATATGAACTTTCAAGTATCCTTGATACAGCAAGCAACTATGGTATAAAAGGCGATGTTAAATTTGGATTTTTGTTTTAGCAATCAAAGCTTTTGAAGCTTTGATTTATTCTTTTTTATTGAGATAAAACTCAATTTGTTCTTTTTTGATCAAGCGGATAAGATTGCTTGATCCTTCTTTTCCTGTTGGAAGACCTGCGGTGATGATATAGGTTTTTTCCTTATCGATAAGTTTTTTCTCATATATAGCCTTAACTGTGCGAGTAAGAAGCTTAGTAAGCTCGTCTGCTGTTTCTATGAGTACTAAGGGTTCAACTCCCCAAACTATGCTTAAAGAATTTAGGGTTTTTTGTGAATGAGCGACAGCTATAATCCTTGTTTGAGGACGGTATCTTGAAACCTTAAGGGCTGATTTTCCACTACTTGTAAGAGCAAAAATCGCTTCAGCTTGAAGATCAAGTGCTAAAGAAGTAGCCGATCTCATGACTTTATCGGTATCATCACAGAGAAAGAAGTGTTCAAATTTATTAAAAGGGTAGTTTTTTTCTGTTTCTAAAATGGTCTTACTCATCACTTCAACAGCATTAGCAGGATCAATGCCCACAGCACTTTCTTCACTAAGCATAACAGCATCACTTCCGTCTAAAACTGCATTTGCCACATCTGAAATTTCAGCTCTTGTAGCATTTTTAGTTTTAGCAAGTGAAAAGAGCATTTGGGTTGCTGTAATAACCGGTTTGTTTGCTGAGTTTGCTTTATGGATAATTTGTTTTTGGATATTTGGCACTTTATAGTAAGGCACTTCTATACCAAGATCGCCTCTTGCAACCATGATTCCATCACTTGAATTAATGATTTCGTTGATATTTTCTACAGCATCAAATTTTTCTATTTTTGCAAAAATAGCTATGGAGGCATTATTTTGTGCTAAAATCGCTCTTACCTCGTCTATATCATGTGCATTTTGCACAAAGGAAATAGCTAAAAAATCCACCTCATTTTCTATACCCCAAAGCAAATCTTTTTTATCTTTTTGAGTGATAACATCGATATTTATCTTAGTATTTGGGAAATTTATGCCCTTGTTTGAACTTAAAAATCCGTCATTTTCTATCTTTGTTTGTATAAATTCTTTTTCTATCTTAACCACTTTTGCCTTAATTGATCCATCATAAAGATAGATATATTCATCAACTTTGAGCATATCAAGAATTTCTGGGTGATTGATACTAAGCTTATAGTGGTTTGAAGCTATTTTTTCTCCTATAAGAGCTTCTTTGTAAAAGTCCATTCTATCATTTGTTTTTAGTTCAAAAGCTTCTTTAAGTTCCCTTGTTCTAATCTTTGGACCGCTAATATCTTGCAAAATTCCCACAACAACACCAAGTTCTTTTGCTACCTTGCGAATAGTATTTAGGTTTTTGCTGTGGTATTCATGTGTGCCATGCGAGAAGTTAAGACGAAAGACATTGACCCCATTGATGATCATTTTTTTTAAAACTTCTTCACTTTCACTTGCCGGTCCTATAGTTGCCACAATCTTAGTTTTTTTCATCATTTTTCCTTAAAAATTTTCATTATTAAAACATAGTTTAGAAACATTTTAACTACATAAGTTCTTTTTGAAATTTATCTTCATCAAATTTAGCATTAAGATATTCACAAAGTTTTAGAGCATCTTTTTTAGCATTTCCAAGACAACTTGTTGCCCCTGGACTTGGAGTCATGTTAAAAATAATACCCTCTATATCATTGATACTTGCTTCGCCAAGCAAAAGCTCTCCTGCTGTTTTATCGATAACTTGAGGACGCACACCACCAAAACCCTTTGCGTATGCAATATCACTTGCCTTGAGACTTGGAACGATTTTCTTAACCTTTTCTACAAACAATTTTTTATTGATAAATGGGATTTCAAAAAGATAGTTAAAGAAAATATAATTGCGAATAGTCTTATCTTTCAGCATAGCAAAAGTTACATCAGCTACTTTTTTATCAAATTTCAAGGCTTCGAAAAACTCAGGCACGCTTTTTAAGCCGTGATAGCGTTCAAGCTTAGGGATAACCAAGGCAGTAGGTCCAAAGCGTGTATTCATATCAGCCATCAAATCAGGATCGCCATGCAAGGCAGCAAAAGGAAGTTTTGGATTTTGCACCGTATAGACCTTACCGCGAAGAATTTTTTCCTTTGTGATATAAAAACTTCCAGCAACAGGCCAGCAAGATTTATCAAGTCCAACACCCATTTTATGAGCAAGATAAAGCGAATGCGCTCCTGCATTTACAACAACAGCTTTTGCGCGGTAGCTTTGTAAATTTTTAGTAAAAATTTCAAAACCATCGTTTGTTTTATTGATAGAAATAACTTCTTCATTAAAGCTTGCAAGTGTATTTTTATCTTCTTTTTTGGCATTTTCAACCAAAGAAGTACTCATTTTGCCAAAATCAATCGTCGTATAACTTTCCCCCTCTAAAGCTCCCATAGCAACGATATTTTCTTTTCTAGGGGCATTTTTATTTTCATTGAGTGCTACCTGAGGTTCAAGTTCTGTGATTTTTTCTTTATCGAAGAATTTTACATAAGGATAGAGATCTTTAAATTCTTCATATCTTGTTTTTAAATATTCGCATTCTTCATCTCCAACAGCCAAGACCATTTTTTGATGAGAATGGATAAATTTTTCATTTTGCGATAAGGCATATTTTACAACCATATCGGCATTTACCTTGACCTTTGAGGCTTTTTCAAGGGTATAGTTTGTTTCTATATCTCCACAATGGATAGTTTGAGAATTACTTGTTGCTTGGCTATTTAAGGTTGCAGGGGCGTGATATTTTTCAATCAGGGCAATATTTTTAATATCAGTATAACGAGCAAGTTCATAAAACAAAGCAGAGCCTGAAATCCCTGCACCTATGATAATAACATCAAATTCTTTCATTGTTTTTTCCTTTAGTTTAGTTTATTTTCTTCGATTACTTTTTTCATACCTCTAAAAATGAGAAGCTTGTCATAAATAGCTTGATCGAAAAATCTTGCTAAAAATTGTCCATCTCCTCCGGTAAAATAAAGCTTTTTATTTCTTGTTGCATCTTTAATCAAGAGATAAATACCTTTAAACACTCCATAACTCAAAGCATCACCAGTACGCTGAGGAAAGGCATCAAGGCTAAGCTGAGTATTAAACTCGCAGTCTAAGCGAGAAGAAATCTTTGCATAAGTTTTTTTATAGCTTAAAATTCCGGGTAAAATAAATCCTCCTAAATGAATAAAATTAGAAATAACATCTACAGTAATAGCACTACCAGCATCAACTACAACACCATCTTCTATAGTATAACAAGCAGCAATCCTATCAACTCCTAAGCCTTTATAAATCGTATCAAATTTAAAAAAAGGCTCGAGATTAATAAAATTTGGTTTTTCTGCTAAAAAGGTCTTCAGTTTTTCATTGACATTGATATAAAATACCTTTCTTTCTGTTGTAAATTCAGCAAATTCGGTAAAACTTAAGGAAAAGAATTTGTGATTATCTAGAAAAGTTGCATTTGAATTGCCAACATCACACAAGAGCATAGTATTTAAACCCTTTTTCTTTTAGTAGTTTTTCTGCCTTAGAGCAAAGAGCAGAGCCTAAAAATATTATTTTTTCTCCTTGTTGATAAAAATGATGAGCTAAATCACTGACAAATAAGGCATCTTTGCTTATAAATCTTGACTTTGCTAAACAAAGTATCAAAAAAAAATTATGATTGTTTTTATCTTTTGCAAAAGCACACTGATAAGTCCTTTTTTTTGTAAATTGACTTAGATCAACTTGAGTAAATTGCTCTAAATTTAGTGCAAAGCGTGTGCAGTATTCCTCAAAAATATTTTTCATTTTAGATTCAAAATTTTATTTGAATAATAAAATTTATCTTCCCCCATAAAAGATTTTTCATTTACAGCGTTTTTAAAGCGATAAACTTGCATATTTTCTAAATTTAAATCACTCTTGATCAAATAACCCGTTTTTTCAAATACATACAAGGCATTATCATAAATTTGACTCTTGTTAAAAATAGCGAATTTAAGCTTTTTTTCTGTAATTTTCTTAAGATTAGAATCTGTTTTTATGATATTTCCATCTTTTGTAAGGATATAGATAAAGTTTTCATGAACATTAACATTTTTGATTTCAGCATCAAATGAATAAGTAGAGTTTGGAGTGTAGATTAAGACTTTTTTTGCCGTTGCTGCGATAAGTCTATCGTTAATGATATTAAGATAAATGATATTATTGAAAAAATTTTCACTACTTACGATAATATCTTTATGTATTTTTAAGCTTGTACTATCAACAAAGATAAGTCTTCCATCTAAGCTTGCAAAGACGATAAGAGTATCTAAGAAAATAGGTGCAGGTATTCTGCTATCTTGTCCATTTGCCTCGCTTAGTGTTTGGCTCATTTTTATCCCTAAACTTTTGTTTGCTACTACTATGGTATTGTTAGCTAGTATCAGGGCTAAGTCATCTCCTCTTAAATCAACGCCCAGCACTGCAGCATCAAATTTATGAGAATAAGACTCTTGTGCATTTTCATCGACTATTTTTAGATTTCCATTATCATCAGCAATAACAAATTCTCCATCTTCTATCTTCAAAAGAGTATAGCCTTTTTCAAGCTTAAAATTTTCAATTATACCTTCTTTACTGAGACTTTGAGAATTTTTTAGTTTTGCGAAATTTAAATTTGTATTTGTTATTTTGGATTTATTTCTTTCATCATAGCTAATTTTTCCAACAACTTTTTCTGGCTTATAATATTGCCTTTTTGTTCCACAAGCACACAAAAATAGACACAAAAAAAGTGTAAGAAAAGCTTTTATCATTTATTTTCATTTCCTTTGTAATGTCTAAGATTATTGGCTATCTCATTAAGCCTTGAATCAAGAGGAATTTTAGATAAAATGATATTTGCTTCTTGAACTTTATCTTCTTTTAGTAGCTCAAATGCTTGCAAAAGTTTATTGTAACTTACTAAAAACTGAGAATTTTCATTTAAGGAAAGAGCTAAAATATCCTTTAGTAGAGGATTGATCTTTAATTGTACAGCTTCTTTGATTTTATCTTCAGTATCATTAAAAAATTGAGAATGTGAAAGTATAAAAATGGCATATAAATTTGGATTTACTTTTTTAAGTTCTTGTAAATTCCCTTCGTTATTTGGATCTTTAATGAGTTCTGAATAAATTTGATTGCTTTTTTGGATATTTTGTTCGTGCATAAGATTACTAACATAAGAGAAGATACCATAACAAATGAGCGCTACGATGAGTACAAAGAAGATATATTTGTATTTTTTGAAAAATCTTTCCCCTTTGATGAAGTTTTCTATCAATTGCTCTTCGGTGTTCAACTCTTTTTTTATAGCGTTTAAATCTTCTTTTAAGGCCAAATTTTATCCTTTTAAGTAAAATTACAATCGTAATTGTATCATTAAAAAATTACAAATAACTAAAATTTTGATAATTTTATGTTATAATTAAAAATCATAAAAAAATTAAGGCTTGGCATGCAAATAGATAAAGATTTACTTCACAAGTTAGAAAAGTTAAGTGCGTTGCATATTACTCAGGATAAAGAAAGTGAAGTACTAGAACAACTCAATGAAATCGTGCAGTTTGTAGAAAAGCTAAATGAGCTTGATTTGAAAGATATGGAAGTTATGGTTAATGCAAGTTCTGGAGGAACGCCTTTTCGTAGTGATGAAGCTGTGCAAAAAGATATTATAGAATCTGTATTAAAGCATGCTCCAAAAGCTCAAGATCATTTTTTTATAGTTCCAAAAATTATTGAGTAAAATTGTAACTTTGTTGAGGATAAGTTAAAATGAATTTATATTGGTTTGATATTTTTGTTTTTGGTTTTACTTTCCTTTTGGGACTTAAGGGCATAGTGAATGGTTTGCTTAAGGAATTTTTTGGACTTTTGGGTGTTTTGGGAGGATTTATACTTGCTTCAAAGTATAGTAAACAAGCAGCTGATTTTATAGAAAATACATTTCATAGGATAGATAATCAAGACCTAGCTTTATTTCTAGGCTTTTTGCTTGTTTTAATTCTTGTTTGGGTTTTTTGTTTGATACTTGGAGTCCTCTTAACTAAACTCGTTAAGCTCAGTGGCTTGGGCTTTTTAAACCGATTGGGCGGGTTTATTTTTGGGAGTGCAAAGGTATTTTTAATCCTTGCCATTTTGATTTATTACATTAGCACGGTAGAATTTCTTAATCAAAATTTGCATAAATACACACAAGGAGGTTATTCTTTGCCAATTCTTACTCAAGTAGGTGCGTTTATCGTAAATGATCCTACTGTGAAATCAAGCGTGAATTCAGTTATTCAAAATAGCTTTGATACGAACAATACAGAAGAAAATTTAACTCAAGGAGAATAAAAACATGGTGATCGAAAATATAGAATACGATGTTTTACTAGATAGATTTAAAAAGATTTTGAAAGAAAGTGGTCTTAAGTATACAAGACAAAGAGAGGTTTTACTTAAGGTTTTGTATCATAGTGATAAACACTATACACCAGAAGCCTTATACATGGAAGCTAAGGAAAAAGAACCCGAGCTTAATATAGGTATAGCCACAGTTTATAGAACCTTAAATTTACTTGAAGAGAGTGGAATGGCTACTTCTATATCGTTTGGAACGGCAGGAAAGAAATTCGAGCTTGCTAATAAGCCACACCACGATCATCTTATTTGTAAAAATTGCGGTAAGATCGTTGAGTTTGAAAACCCAACCATAGAAAGACAGCAAGCACTCATTGCTAAGGAATACAAATTTAAACTTACAGGACATCTTATGCAACTTTATGGTGTTTGTAGTGATTGCAATCAAACCAAAGTGAAATTTTGATGTTTGAAAACACTCTTGAGCAGCAAAAAATAGCTAAGGCTGATGAATTTAAGAAAGCAGGCTATAATCCTTATCCTCATTTTTTGAGCAAACAAATGAGCATTAAAAATTTCAAGGATAATTTTTCTTACATTCTAGAAACGGAAGAAAAAAAAGATGAAAGCATTAATGTTAGCCTAGCTGGTCGTATCAAACTTCTACGCGTAGCAGGTAAATCTGTTTTTGCTAACATAGAAGATGAAAGCGACAAAATACAAATTTATTTTAATAAAAACATTTTAGGCGATGATTATTATGCCTTAGTAAAAAAGAATTTGGAAGTTGGAGATATAATCTTGCTTGAGGGTTATCCTTTTGTAACGCAAACAGGGGAGTTTTCCTTACATGTTAGCAAGCTTAGTCTTGCTACAAAGTCGGTATCGCCCTTGCCTGAGAAATTTCATGGACTTACTGACATAGAACAAAGATACCGAAAAAGGTATTTAGATATGATCATGAATTCTGAAGTTCGCAAGGATTTTCTTGTGCGTTCAAAGGTTGTAAGTTTGATCCGTCATTTTTTTGAAAATAAAGGCTTTTTAGAGGTCGAAACACCTATGATGCACCCTATTGCAGGTGGAGCGAATGCAAAGCCCTTTATAACATATCATAATGCTTTAGGTGTTGAAAGATTTTTGAGGATTGCTCCTGAACTATATCTTAAAAAGCTCATAGTTGGTGGCTTTGAGGCTGTTTTTGAGATCAATCGTTGTTTTAGAAATGAAGGAATGGATCTAACTCACAATCCCGAATTTACAACCATTGAGTTTTATTGGGCATATCATAATTATAAAGATTTAATGGATCTTACTGAAGAGCTTTTTGCTCTACTTTTAAAAGAGCTAAATTTAGGCACTAGCCTAGAGTTTAACGATAAAGTCATCGATTTTTCAAAACCTTTTGAGAGGATTTCCTATAAAAATGCCTTGATAAGATATGGAAATTTAGATGAAAATTTGATCGAAGATAAGGAAAAAATTTTACAAAAGCTTAGAACAGATGGTTTTGAAGCAAATGAAAAGCTTGATTTGGGTTATTTACAAGCTGAGCTTTTTGATCATTATGTTGAGGATAAGCTTGTAAATCCTACCTTTGTTGTGGATTTTCCTATATCTATCAGTCCGCTTTCTCGTCGTAGCGATGAAAATCCTGAGCTTGCTGAAAGATTTGAACTTTTCATTGCAGGAAAGGAATTTGCAAATGGTTTTAATGAGCTTAATGATCCTCTTGATCAATACGAAAGATTTGTAAAACAAATTGAGGCAAAAAAGGCAGGAGATGATGAAGCTTGTGAAATGGACGAGGATTTTGTGCAAGCTCTTGCTTACGGCATGGCGCCCACTGCTGGAGAAGGTATTGGTATAGATAGACTTGTTATGCTTTTAACAGGCAAAAAATCCATTCGTGATGTGATTTTGTTTCCTGCTATGCGTCCTTTAAAAGCAGAAGTCAAGGAGGAGAAGCGATGAGCTTAGAGCAATTTGATAAAGAAATTTATGATTTAACACAAAAAGAGCTTCAAAGACAAAGCGATCATCTTGAGATGATAGCAAGTGAAAATTTTACCCTGCCTGAAGTTATGGAAGCTATGGGTTGTGTGTTGACAAACAAATACGCTGAGGGTTATCCTGCAAAGAGATATTATGGAGGGTGTGAATTTGTTGATGAGATAGAAAATTTAGCAATCAAACGATGTAAAGAACTTTTTGCTTGCAACTTTGCTAATGTTCAGCCAAATTCTGGCTCTCAAGCCAATCAAGGCGTTTATATGGCTCTTTTAAACCCGGGAGATAAAATTTTAGGCATGGATCTAAGTCATGGTGGACACTTGACACATGGAGCTAAGGTAAGTTCTTCAGGCAAAATTTATGAAAGCTTTTTTTATGGGGTTGAACTTGATGGAAGGATTAACTATGATAGGGTCTTGGATATTGCCAAGATAGTCCGTCCTAAGATGATAGTATGCGGAGCAAGTGCTTATGCAAGGGTTATTGATTTTGCTAAATTTAGAGAGATTGCCGATGAAGTCGGTGCTTTGCTCTTTGCTGATATAGCTCATATAGCAGGACTTGTAGCAGGAAAAGAACATCCAAGCCCTTTTCCACACGCTCATGTGGTTAGTTCAACCACACATAAAACACTTAGAGGTCCAAGAGGTGGCATAATCATGACTAACGATGAGGAGCTAGCTAAAAAGATCAATTCAGCTATTTTTCCGGGCATTCAAGGAGGACCTCTTATGCATGTTATCGCAGCAAAGGCTGTGGGTTTTAAATTTAATCTCAGCTCTGAGTGGAAAATCTACGCTAATCAAGTCGTTAAAAATGCTAAAAAGCTTGCTGAAGTCTTGATGAATAGAGGTTTTAAGCTTGTAAGTGATGGCACTGATAATCATCTTGTATTGATGAGCTTTTTAGATAGAGAATTTAGCGGAAAAGATGCTGATTTGGCTTTAGGTAATGCTGGTATCACGGCAAATAAAAACACAGTTCCCGGCGAAACAAGATCTGCTTTTGTAACAAGTGGTTTAAGACTTGGCACTCCAGCACTTACAGCAAGAGGTTTTAAGGAAAAAGAACTTGAACTTGTAGGGAATAAAATCGCTGATGTACTTAGCGACATTGGTAATACAAATTTGCAAGCTAGAATAAAAGAAGAACTAAAAGAACTTGCAAGCAAATTTATCATTTATGAAAAGGCTATATTTTGATTTCGAGTACAGATTTATCGCTTATTAAGATCATTAGTGATCATTATTTTTTAAAACAAAACAAGGTTGTCAATAAATTTACCTATAGAGGTAGATATTTTTTTGATAAATATGAAAGAGTAGAGCAAACTCTGACACCTAACATCATGAAAGATCATTTTGAGAAAAAAATAGTCGTTGCTCATGATTTGATCACTAAAGATGATAAGGTTGAAAATATAGTCTTTGATTATAATGGTTTTAATGCAGAGAGGTTTTGGCATAGAGCGCAACTTATTTTGCGTGAAGAAGGCTTTATCAACTTTACAGCTTATAAGACAAAAACTGCTGGACACCTACACCTTTATGTACATAAAGGACATACAACTTTTAATGAGGGTTGTCAGCTAGCTTCTAAACTTTCCATGATGTTTGCGGCAAAAATGCCAAAGGAATGGAGAGTCTTTCCAACTATAGATATGCCAAAGGAATTTAATATCTTAGCCTTGCCTTACGAGGTTTATCAAAAAGAGCGCGGTAGCTCTTGGTCAAAACATATGTAGGAGAATAAAATGGACGATAAGAAGACGAGTTTTGATGATCTTATTTTAGATAAAAGCAACAAAAGCGAAAAGATTAAAAAGATACTTTTAAGAGTTATTGCTTTAGTTATTCTTTTTTTAGTTGTGATGATTGTAATGAAACTTATTAATGGTGGCGAGAGTGAAGAAAAAATTGAGGAGGCTTTGACACCGCCTGATGTTGATATATCAACTAATGCAGAAAATCCTAACGCTTTTAATAATCTTCCTCTTGTGGATACAAATTCAAATTCAAGCGAGATTGATCAATTTGAAATGCTAAGAAGACAAATGCAAGGTGAGGATAATACAAGCACTCAAGCTATGCAAACTGACCCAGAGCCTTTGCCTCCTGTTCCACAAACTCCTCCGGTACCAGAACCAACTATAGTTGAGGCAACTAAACCTCAAAGTCAAACTCCTAGCAGAAAAGAGCCTAGTGTTGTTGTTGAAGACAAAAAGCCTGCCAAAACAACAAATAAAGAAAATCCAAAGCCAGCTACAACAGAGACTAAAAAAACGACTACAAAACCAGAGTCAAAACAAACTCAAACAGCAAGCGCAAAAAATTCAGATCCTAAGGATTTGTTTAAAAATGTAGATACTCAAAAAGATGGTTTAAAATCAGGAACTTATATTCAAATTTTCTCTGTAAGCAAATTTGATCCTAAGTCTAAAGAATTGACAGCTATCAAGGAAAATGGCTATGAAATAAAGCTCTATAAAACGGAGGTCAATGGCAAGGAAGTTACTAGGGTTTTAGTAGGACCTTTTAGTAATGATACTATAAATGCGGAAATGGAAAAAGTTCGTAAAAACATAAGAGAAGATGCTTTTGTTTATAGGATAAAATGAAATTTTTTGCTGTTATTGGCTCTCCCATTGTGCATTCTAAAAGCCCTAGAATGCACAATAATACCATACAAAATTTAAAGCTCAATGCCATTTACTCTCGTTTTGAACTCAAAGAAGCTTCTATGCTAAAACAAACACTTTATGATTTATCTTTGAGTGGAGCAAACATTACCCTACCGTATAAAGAAGAAGCTTTTAAAATAGCTGATTTTAAAGACGAATTTGTTTTAAACACAGGTTCTGCAAATACCTTAGTGATCAATGAGCAAAAAATTTATGCTTACAATACCGATGGATTAGGCTTTTTGAAAGCTATTGAGGAATTTAAGGACATTAAAAAAGCTTTGATTTTGGGAGCAGGCGGAACAGCTAAAGCACTTGCTTATGCACTTTATAAAAACAATATAGAAGTAAGTATAGCAAATAGAAGTGAGAAAAGATTTAAAGATTTTACTATTTATGAGTGCTTTACTTATAAAAACTTACAAAAAAAGGATTTTGATCTAGTGATTAATACCACTTCTGCTGGTTTAAAAGATGAGCAAATGCCTTGTGAGAGGGAACTTTTAGATGAACTTCTTTCTAAGGCAAAATATGCTTTTGAGGTGATTTATGGCAAGCAAACACCTTTTATATCGCTTTGCAAAGAAAAAAATCTTCCTTATAAAGATGGCTTAACTATGCTTCTTTGGCAAGGAATCTTTGCTTTTTATCTTTTTTTTCCACAGAGTAAAGAAAAGCGAATTTATGACTTTATGCTCGAGGGTTTAAAGCTTTAACTAACTCAAAATCCTACAACTTCCTTTAAGTCTTTATAAAATTTATCCGCCATAAGTTCATAGCCTGATATACTAAGATGAACATCTTGCAAGGAGAGGTTGTTTTCGATCCATGTATTTTTAGAACCCGTATTTTCCATGAAATTATGCATATCAAAAAGTAAGGTTTTTTCTTCCTTTGCAAGCTCATAAATAGCTTGTCTGATATTGTAAAAATTCTCATTCAAAACATAAACTTCATCTTTTTTTTGAGTTACTGTTGGAGGAGAGATGAGTAAAATACTTGTGTTTGGATTATTTTTTCTTAAAATTTTTATAAAATTCTTATAATTATTTTTAAATTTATCCTTATCAAATACCCCAAACAAAGCATCATTTGAGCCATAGGCAAGTATATTAAGATCGCTTTGTATGAGTTTAAGCTCATCTTCAAAGATATCTATGTCCCATTTTGTCCATAGATCAGATCTAGCACCATTGACCCCTAAGGTATCTAAGATAACATTATCTTTTTCATTTTTGATAAAATAACCCCCCAAAGCCACATCTTTTTCTAAAGCAGTGATTTGTATAGGAAAATTTATATCTTTAAATTCTTTTAAAGTCCATTTATTTGTTAGCTCAGTTTTTAAGATAAAGCTTTTACCTTTGGCATCTTCTATCTTAAATGATGGAGTTTTTTGCATACTTTTAAACAAAAATGCTACATTAAATTTTTGAGTATTTAAATTTGATTGCAATCTTATAAAAGCACCTTTATTTATAGCTTTTGCTACTATACCACCCATAGGATAATTTTCATAAGTATCACTTTTTGAGTTTAAAAGTTCGAAATTTTTATATTGATAGTTAAGGGTAAGAGCTTGTTGATATTTTGGTTGCAAGGGATATACAAAACCAATGGCATTGACCTTGATAAAAATTTTTCTCAGTTCTCTTGAGAAAAAATCCGCTGCCATATGAGAATCTCCATAAATTCTAATCTTTAGATCCCTATGTTCTTTTATTTTTTGAGCAAGCAAGGCAAGCTCTTTTTTGTCTACATAGCTAAGCATCGAATTCTTACTTGTTGTAAGATCTTCTATAAAGCCTTTTTTTGGAGCTTTTTCTTGATTTATAAAAACGCAAGCACTGATAAAAATCAAAATGAAGATTGAAATAAGAGCAATTTTAAAATATCTCATTTAAAACTCAAAATTTAAATGTTGCAATAAAAGTTTAGACATGATCTTTGAGCCATTATAAGTAAAATGTATCCCATCATCAGCTCTTACCTTAACACTTTTACCATCTTCATTTTTGATATAACTTGAATATAAACCATCTTGGCTTAAATTCGCATCTGTTTGGATAAAAATTTCATTATTTTTGTAAATTTCATTACGATAAATTCCATTAAGAATTTGAATTTTAGCATTTAAATCTTCTTTTTTTACAGGAGGAATTTCATACCAAAGCACTCGAACACCTTTTGCTTTGGCAATTTGTATTAACTCATCAACCCTCGAAGCATAAAGCTTATTCCATTCTTCGCTGTTAAAGCGAAATTTTTTGATATTCCATGGATCATTTGCACCAAGCAAAACAACAAGATATTTGATCCTTGAATTATTTTCTAAAGCAATTTGTGTTGCCGTTGCCCAGTTAAAATAATTCTTATAAGAAAGTCCCGTGTTTTGTTTACTCAAATCCGTACTATTGATACCTTGTTGTTTTAAATCCCTTTTAAGTGCCAAGGCGACACCTTGCATCAAAGAATCCCCTATCAACAAAAACTCTTCATCTTTTTGTTTAACATTTAAAATTTGCTCTTGAAAAGTAGGGATTTGCTCTTGTGTATTTTCAGTTTCTACTTGCTCATTAGTCTCAGTTTCGTTGTCGTCCTCAAATTCGATTTCTGTATTGATAGGATTAATTTTTATTTGAGGGGGATTTATAGGCGTTGGCGTAAATGTTTTTTCAATGAGGTCTATATTTTTTTCAAGTTCGCTAACCTGTTCGTAACTTGAAGCAAAACTATCATTAAAAAGAACAGATTTAATCTGCTCCAATTTTACTTTTAAACCATTTGCTTCATTTAAAATATCATTTTTAGGATAAACATAAACATGATACCTTTGTTCTAAATACGAACTAATACTTTTGTTCATCACGAAAACAACCAAGCAAAAAATCACAAGTAAGATAAAGAAAAATTTTGCTATATTATTCATTAAAAACTCTCATAGATAAATTGCGGGATTCCATTTGGCATAAAAGTAAATACCAAAAGCAAAATAAAGGCTAATAAAATAGGCTTTAAAAGCAAAGGTGTAATGTTTAAAATTCTTATGCAGTATTCTTTAAAATTAACAAACAAAGGATAAAGTATAAAAATTGCTACAAAGGAAGCAAATACATAAATATGCTCATATTCAATCTTCCAAAAGAAATTATCAATCACAGCATTAAAATACTCCAAAGCCCCTGTTAAGGTCTTGTAATAAAAAAATATCCAAGCAAAGGCAATAAAGTGAAAAGTTAAAAACATACTAAGATAAGGGATCTTACGCAAGCTTACTTTTTTCATGAAAGGTAGGCTTAAAAAAACGACACCAAAGCCATGCAATAAGCCCCAAATAAAGAAATTTACGGTATTTCCATGCCAAATTCCACTCAAGACAAAAGCAATAATGATATTTGCATAGGTTCTTAATTTTCCTTTTTGATTACCTCCAAGTGGGATATAAATATAATCCCTTATAAAATTTGATAAAGAAATATGCCATCTTTTCCAAAATTCTTTAAGATTGTTTGATAAATACGGCATATTAAAGTTTACAGGTAGCGTAAAACCAAGCATTAGAGCAAAAGCAGTTACCAAATCCACATAGCCACTAAAATCACAATAAATTTGCACACTAAAAGCATAAATGGCACATAAGAGTTCTAAGGAATTATAACTCGTAGGATCGCTTAAAATTTCTTTAGAGTAAATTCCTAAGTAATTTGCGATCAAAACCTTTTTAACTATACCAAAAATAAGCAGAACAATGATAAGATTGGCATGTTTAAATTCTCTTTTTTGATGAATTTGCTCAAAGAAAAAATCACTCCTCATGATAGGACCAAGCAAAAGCGTTGGGAAAAATGACAAAAAAGTGGCTAAATTTAAAAAAGTTTCTATGCGTTTATGTTTGTAAACATTGACAAGATAGGTGATAGAAGCAAAGGTATAAAAGCTAATGCCTACAGGAAAAATAATATCTGAGTTTAAAAAGTCAAAGCCAAACAGGCTTAAAAATTGATCAAAAGTATCCTTGATACTTGCAAAATACTTAAAAAAACATAAATTTAAAATAGCAAAACTAATACAAGCGATAAAAATATTACGCTTACGACGCACAAAAATTAGCAAGGCAAAATAATGAATAAAAAAAGTATAAACAAACAAAACTAAGGCAAAATAAGGATTGATTAAGATATAAATGATATAGCTAAAAATCAGTATGAGTATATTTTGGGTAAGGTATTTTTCTTTAAAACACCAATAAATAGCAAAAAAAGCTATCATCATCATACTAAATTCAAGGGAAAAATAAGTCATCTTCTATCTTAAAACTTTCAAAATTTTTAAAAGCTATATTATATCTTAAATTTACCTTTATAAAGCTTAAATTTTTAATTTTTTATACGAATAATTCATTTTAACTTAGAAAAAAGGCTTGCGTTATGAAGAAAACCTTGTTAAAGCATGGTTTTAATATCTCTTTTGTAACTTTGATATGTTTTTATGTCAGTATTTTTAAATGGTTGGATTTTTTAAATTTGCTCAATTTAAGATCCATGAGCTTTTTAAACTCATGGACATATTTCTTAATTTTTTGCTAGAGTTTTGATATATTGATCAGCTAAGAAAAGACCATTTGCTTGATCGCTGATAAGTTTGATTTTATCAACTATGGTTCTAAATAATGCCTCTTCTTCGTGTTGTTCAGCAACATACCATTGAAGGAAATTAAAAGTAGGATAGTCCTTCTTTTTGAGCATGAAATCAACCAAATCATTGATCGATTTTGTGATCATTTGTTCATGTTCATAAGTTTGCTCAAAAATATCAAGCAAAGATTTAAACTCATCAGCCGGTTTTTTCACATCAGCAAGCTTTACATGCGAATCAGTTTCGTTAAGATAAGTGATAAGCTTTTTAGCATGATCGCTTTCCTCGCCAGCATGTTCCATTAAAAATGTTCCAGCACCATCATAGCTATTTTCAAAGCACCAAGAACTCATAGATAAATATAAATTTGATGCAAACATTTCCTTGTTGATTTGCTCATTAAGCAAAGCAATAACATCTTTTGAAAGCATAGCTTCCTCCTTCTTTGATTATTTTTTACAAGAGAAATCATACAATATTTTTTTAAATTTTATGCTTAAAATATACTTAAATTTATAAAAAAATTATCATTTAATTAAAATTATGATAAAAAAAATTTTTTATAAAATAGCTTTAAATTACTATAATATAGATATTTAAATAAATAAAAATAAAAAATAAATTTGAAAAAACAAAATTCAAAATTATATATATTTGATAATCAATAATATGAAATTAATGATAAATATAAACATTAAATTTCAATAAAATATCAATACAATATTGATTAAAAGTAAATAAAATGAATAGCTTAAAAAGATGAAAAGTCTTAAATCCAAAGATTTAAGACTTTTATTTTACATGTAGTTTAAAAGGCTAAGTTGAGAAAGCATAGTACTTGCTTTGAGTGCTGCTTGATAAGAAGTTTGCACCTGCATCATCTCAGTGATCGTGGCAGCTAAGTCAATATCCATGACCTCTGATTTGATGCTTTTTACATTAACTTGTATGAGCATGGCTCTTTTATTTGTTTCTTCTATATTTGAAGCACTTGCACCAAGCTGAGTTCTTTGTTTGATGATATGTTCGCTTAGATGATCTATCCTTGCTAAAGCTCCTTGCATACCCGTATTTCTTGGATCTTTCCCATCGGCATTAGCCCTTTTATCTCCGGCTAAAACAGCTTCTATCATTAAATCCAAGTCCTTGATCATATCCACATGAGGTTCATCGATGATGAGAGAATTATTCGCATTAAATGAAAGAGCTGAACCTGTAGTAACATTAGCTGTAGTTGTGTGTGGAGGCATTGGAAATTGACCACTTTGTGTATCACTAAGTGAAATTTGTATGCTTGCTCCAGTGGAAAGTTTATCAGTAAGTGTGATACGCCCTTCATAATCAAGACTTACATCAACCAAAGATTTCGCTCTTTGCAAGGCATTTGTATAGGTTTCATAATCAGCTGCAGTGATTTGACTTGTACCAGCTGGATTTGCCGTTATGCTCGTAGTTGGTTGAGAATCGCTAGCAAACAAACCAATAATATCATTAAGTTGTCTATAGCTTATATCATTAGTTGGAGTAATGACCCCTGTATTTGGAGTGGCTGGATTTGCACTCATAAACGGAAAAGATATAGTGTTTGCTGGATTTGCTGGATCAGGATAAGAAATAGTTGAGTTTGCAAAATCTATCGTAACATCATATTCGTTACGCCCTTTGGAAGTCACTTTTAGATTAAGCGTTGTTGCATTTAAATCCCCAGTAGCAACTTCTGATAATCTTGTTGATTCTGTGGCGTATTCTCCTGTTGCTTTTACGATCTGAGAAACATTGCCATATGTTTTATTATCTTGGGTAAGAAAATAAGTATTATCATAATCCGCCCCATTTGTTGCATTGCCCAAGGTATCAGTCATTTTAGAATGAATGAAATTGTTTTGATTGATACTTATTTCATAGTCTACCCCATTTATCGCTATGGTTACAGGGGTATTTAAATTTGTAATATCTCCATTTGAAGGATTTGCTAAAGCTAGATCCATGATTTCATTTGTAAAATCTTGCATAGTCCCACCAGCAGCGATATAATCTTCACTTGCTCTTTTAAGTGTAGCAGAGTCTTCAAACTGCGGTGTAAAAGCCACAGCATGAAAATCTAAAGAATTATTCCCTTGTTTAAGATCAGTGATTTGAAATTGCCCACTATCATTTATAGTAATATCTACAACTTTATTTGTATCTGTATTGCCGTACAATGCACCTATTTTATCGATCATACCTTGCATAGTATCATTTGGATTCATTAACACAGCACTCTTAAAGCTTGTTCCATCAGGTCTTGTTCCTTGCACATAAAGAGTAGTTGATGGAAAATTTAAGGGACTGATTTCAAAGTCAGTTTGTGGATCAAGAGGAGCTTTTGTATTGTCCCTTACATAGCCAAGTCCTATTAAGGAACTGATCTTATCTGTTTCTTTGAGGTATCTTGTTTTATCAGGCTCATTGAGAAGATCATAACGATTATCCGTAAGATTAACATTTGTAGAAATAACCTTTTTAAAATCACTATCTGCTTTGAAAAACAAATGATAACCCGGAACATTATAAGAGCTTTGAGTGCCTGCTCCTGTTACCACATGCATATATTCTCTATCGCCAAAATAATTTCCCAAGCCATTAAAAGGCTTTGTTCCTGTTTGAGCTCCTGAGAAGAGGTATTGTCCATTTACACTTGTATTAGCAAGATCAACGATATTATCACGCATTCTTTGAAGTTCTTTAGCGATAGCCTCCCTTGAGGTTTGAGACTGGGTATCATTGACAGCTTGGGTAAGCTTTCTCTTAAACTGCTCAAGCAAATCAACCATATCCCCAAGGGCTTTGTCTGAGTTTTTGGTCATCTCAGAAGCAAGTGATGTTCCATCTTGGATTTGTTGCAAGGTTTCGTATTCATACTCAAGTCTTGCATTATCAATATAAGTAGTAGCACCTTCAAAAGAATGCTGTATCTTGTTACCAGAGCTGAGTTGATTTTGTATCTTATAAAAATTTGACATTCCGCTTTGCGTGGTACTTATGGCATTATAGGCATTCAGTTTATTTGTAACTCTCATGGTTTTTCCTTAAAAAAGATAAATCATCTTTTTCAAAATATTGCTGTAAAAACAAAGCAAAAAGTGTTCCAAATTTGATTTATCTTTCCTTTTTGATTTAGGATATTATACTGCTTTTATATCGACAAAATGTTTAAAAAATGAACAGACTTGATTTAAATTATTTTTTAAGCAAAAAAAGAGTAAAATCTCACTTCTAAAAAGCCCAAGTGGTGAAACTGGTAGACGCGCTAGACTCAAAATCTAGTAAGGGCAACCTTGTGTCGGTTCGAGTCCGACCTTGGGCACCATGTTTATAAACGACCTAAAATTTCTCTTGCTTTTTTGTGATTTTTAAGCTAAGTGATTTCTTCCATACTTCTTAAGCTTTTTTCTTTCTTTATAAATTTACATTTTAGCACTTATCCAGCCTTGCCTTACTCATCAAGACTTACAAACTATGAATTTAGCATAATCTTTACTCAAAGCAAGATGAAAAACTTGAAAACAAAGCTCTAAAATCATAAATAAGAACATTAAAAATAATTCCTTGATAAACTACAAATATTCTCTATAAATGGCAATTTTAAACCGCCTCTTTGATAGGCTTTGGTGCAAAATTAAAAGGCAAAATTAAGGGCTTAAGCTCTAAAAGACTTTGAGGGATTTCTTGCTTGATGATTTGACTTTGTGTTAAAACTTCTTTTTTGGCACTACAAGCATTTAAAAAAATGAGTAGCATTAAAAGCCCAAAGATTAAAATCATTACATTTAAAAATCTTGTATCTGTGAATTTCATGATAATCCTTTATTTCAATCTAAAGGATTTAAGAAGTATGCCACTTGAAAGGGGCGGATTAAGTCCGCCTCTTAACCTTTAAGATAATTTTAAACCCAAAAATCATAATTTTTAGGTATAATTTCCCTAAAGGCTTCTTACTATGCTCTTTCATAGTAAGTCCTTTCAAAGTGGATTTGAGATTAAGGCTCTTTCTTAATCTCAATTAAAATTATATCAAACTTTCTTAAATCCCCTTATAAAGCTCATCAACTAAAGCATTGAAGCTTTTAACTAGCTCTTTGTTTTCTTTGTAAATGATGACAGCCTTTTCATTTGCGACATTCACACTTTCATCTAAAGCCTCTTTTTCTTTGCTTGCTTTGCTCACGGCTTTTAGCTCTTCTTCATGTCTTTTTAAAGTAGCGTTTAAATCCTTTTGCAAGCTCTCATTTAAAGAACGAGCCAAAACAGCCCTTGCTCTTTCGCTCTCAAGCTCTTTTTTGATATGGTAAAAATACCCTAAAAAGCTTAAAAGTGCAGGGATTAGTATGATGAAAAGGTATTTTAGATTTTTTAAATTTATTTCCTAAAATTTCGAGCTAAATTAATTTATGATTAATGTTTTTGCGTTAAAAGTTTGCCAAAAATTTATAGGCTAGGAGCTTTTAAGATGAGTAATGTTACAAGTGGTGTTTTTTCATGCTCTTGTCCGCTTTTTGTTTTGCTCTTATGAATGCCTTTGCAAAGGTGCTTTCAACACTTGGCATACCCTCCATGCAAAGTGTGTTTTTTCGCTCTTTGATCATGGTTTTTCTCGTTTTGCTGGTGTATTTTTATAATTTTTCCACTCATAAAGAAAAGAAAGTGTATAAAAAAGGCGGTTATATAAGCCTTTTTGTGCGTGTTATCATGGGCGGACTTTCATTTTTAGCCGTATTTTACAATATCTCTACGATCCCACTTGGCACAGCAGCAGCCTTTGCTCAAACTATGCCCATTTATGCGGTGATACTTGGTGCTATTTTTTTAAAAGAGCGTTTAAGTCTTATGAGTATATTAGCTACGATAATAGGATTTATCGGGATTTTACTCATAAGCAATCCCAAATTTAATGGCATTTCTTTAGTCAATATTTTTGTAGGAATTTTTAGCGGCTTAAGCCTTGCCATAGCCTTTGTGAGCTTAAGGGGCTTAAAGGAGTATTTTAGCAATATCTTTTTGATCTTAGCCTTTGGCGTGGGCAATACAGCATTAGGATTTTTAGCGATGTTTTTGCCTTTTGAGGGCGTGGGAGGCTTTGTTTTGCCAAATTTAGCAACTATAAGCGGGATAATCCTTATCATAGCTTCCGGTCTTTTAATCGCCACACCCTCGCTGATAAGGGATTTAGCCAAGTTAAAAAAGCCTAGAAGTTAAATTAAAAAAGACTTAGAATCTTTTGAAAATCTTATCTCTAATTTTTGTAAAATCGCGTTTCATAAAACCTAAATGCAATTACAGGGTAATTTTAAGTCAAAAGATAAATGAATATAATTAGCAAAAGTAAAATATATAAATTTATGTGATGGAGGCAACGATTAGCTTGATTTCGAACATGGCAGTTAAATTCATTATCTCTGATACTACACAATTCAAGTGTGGGCGATTAAGTATGAAAGTAAGCAGGAGTAAGGACGGGAAAATGATTTTTTTTGCTTCTTAATACTTATTTTAACTTCTTAGTGTTGTTTCTTACCTAATTGTCAGTAAATATTTTGTGTCTACATTGTTACTTTTCATCAATTCATAAATTTTTATCTATACAAATTTAGCTTAATGTATTATAATGTCGTCAACTTATCTTTGTTGGAGGTTTGCTATGTTGGGTTACGTAAGGTTTAGCTTTTTTATTTTTGTTTCTTTTGCAATATTTGGTTGTGCAATATTAAAAGAAACAAAGACAAAAAGATATCAGAATATGGATAATTATAAGTATGCTTTTATAACACAAACGCAGAATGTGACTGCTGGTGCTGGGTCGGGTTATGTTGGCTATGGTACAGGCGGCGGTTTTTCTAGTTCTGTTTCTAAAAGTGTTAATCCATCTGACGTAATAGCTGGAATTTTAATGAAAAAAGGCTATATTATTTTAGATAATATGGAAAAGAAAGATGGACTTTTTATTGTTAGATATGGTCAAGGTGATAAAAGAAATGTTTTAGGTGGTATTGGTGGCTATACGCTTGGTGTTACAATTTAGATGATTGATGCAAAAACTCAAGAACCATTATTTATGTGTTCAGCCGAAGGTCAAGGGTCAACAGAGGCCGATGATATCAGAGAAGCTATTGATAGGTGTTTAAAAGACTTTTAGTTTTAAGGATAGTGTCTTTTTTGGAGGGGCTGTTGGTTAAGAGTGATTTTTAGGCGATGCTTTGCCAAATTTAGCAACCACAAGCGGGATAATTCTTATCATAGCCTCCGGTCTTTTAATCGCCACGCCATCGCTGATTTTAAGCCCTGTTTCACTCATCGCATTCATGATAGCTTCTGCCATTTTGGGCAAGTCCCCAGCTAAATTCGCATACACTACATCAACGCCTTGCATAGCCTTTTTCAAAGCCACCTTATCTGTAGCATCGCCTTCGAATAATTCTACTCTATCAGGATTTGCATTTTTGACATTTTGCAAACGGCTGGAATTTCTTAAAAAGAGCTTTAAATTTACATTTTCATAGCCCTTTAAAATAGCACTTGTAACTTCTTTTGCTACGCTACCATTTGCACCTATGATTAAAATTTTCATTTTTTCTCCTTTGTAATTTATCCCCTCAAAGTCCTTACTTTACCACTCGTTTGCTTTTAAAATTCCCGCAAAGGTAGCAGGATATAAAGATTTCTTTTCATTTTTCTACCCTAGCCAAGTTAGGCTTAGTCCATCTTGCTTTGGAGCAAGGGCTAAATGCGTGAGGCTAGAGCTTTTGCCTGCTTTGTGCCAGTGAGGCACATTTGGCGGACAAAAATTTATATCACTTTTTTTAAAGCCACTTTTTCCTTGCCTTTTATTTGCGTAAAGCCCTCGCCATCAAGGATTATTAAGATCTGTCCTTTTTGGGATGAGCATGAGTTCTCGCTCCTTTTTCAAATTTCACTATGCCAGAACTTAAGCTTTCATCTATTTTTAAAGCTTTTAAATAAGTCTTGCCCTCGAAAAACTCGCTTTTAATCTCCCTAAACTCGTCCGCAAAGCCAAAATTTAAGCAAAGTAAAGCTAGTAAAAGCCTTTTCATTTTGCACCCCTTCTTACTTCATTTACCACATTTAGAGCATTTAGCGTGCGTGGGTAGCTATTAAAGGCTATGAGGCTTGTAAGAGTGGCGATTAAAATGCCTCTATCATTTCCCACATTTAAATTGCCCCAGTGTGTCCTTTAAGCTGGTTTTCACAGCCTCCAAGCGAGGCTAAAAAAGCAAAGGTGATAAAAGCTCTCTTTGCCTCATATCAAGACCCTTTCTGGTGTAGTAATCCCCAAAGCAATTGCTTGATAAAAGGCGGTTTATGTGCTTTGTGTCAGGGCTTGCATTTTCATAAGCTTTTTTAATGCGTTTGCCAAAGGTGTCTATTTGCAAGGCATAGCCTCTTTCTTGGCGGTTTTTAGCATTTGTAGTTGAGCCTTTTTCTAAGCTTTTGCCCTCAAAAAATTCTTTAAATGCCAAAAAAGCCCCTTTAGCCTTAGCAAAGCCCAAGTAAGCTACGCTTTGAAACAAAACTTCCCTAGCCTCTATAAGGCTTAAGTTTTTTTCTAAATTTGTCCTTAAAAAGTCCTTTAAATACTCACTTTGATTAGCTATCAAAGAGGCTAAGATCACTAAGGCTCGATCAATTGGGCTTAAAATTTCGCTTTCTTTTTCAAGTTCGTTTAAAAAGGGCTTAAAAAAGTCATTAAATTCTTTTTCAAGCTCGTTTTCATCTAAAATTTCAGCTTTTAAATTTAGTCCCGCAAAACCCACTAAGGCCCCTGTTAATAGGGACTTTTTAAAAAACTCACGCCTTTTGCTCATTTTAAATTCTCCTTAAAAAACTCATCAAGCTTTTTGAGAGCCGTCTCAACTGAATCTTTTTTATAATAGCTTTGTATATGCGTAGTGTCTTTTAGCACAAAATACTCTTTTTTCTTAGTGCCAAGTGCCTTTTTAAAGGCGTCCTCGCTCATATAAGCCGTATCAGCCTTAGCTCCTACTATCATCAAAAGGGGCTGATTTATTAGCTTTATTTGATCCCTCGAATCAAAAGCCATCAGACAAGTAGTGAGCTACTTGTATAAGCAAAGCTTGAGTTTGGATGAGCGTGCGTATCGCCATAATACACAAGCCCCTCTCTATAAAGATCGCTTGAGATTTTAGCTAGCTCAGCCTCGCTAGTCTTTTTAGGAGCCTCGCCTGTGTAAGCTACTACGCCTTTTATCCTCTCATCGCTTCTTGCCTTGCTTGCCTCTTTTAAACGGCTTTGAATGCTATCTTTTTGCGAGCCTAAAAAGCCCTCGCGCCTTACAAGCCCTGTGTTAAAGGCACTTAGCGTTGCTACTGCTTTAAAGCGTTTATCACTCTGGGCTGCCTTTAGCGTATAGCCTCCGCCTCCACAAATACCTAAAACGCCTAAATTTTCACTATCCACAAAGCTAAGGCTTAGTAAAAAATCAGCCGCACCTCTTATATCCTCAACCCTGTTTTGTGGCAAATCCACATTTCTAGGTAAGCCCTCGCTAGCTCCTTGATAGGCTGCGTCAAAGGCTAGAGTGATAAAGCCAAGCTGGGCAAGTTTTTGTGCAAAAAGCCCAGCAACTTGCTCTTTAACCCCTCCATTTGGGTGTGCTATAACTAGGGCTTTGTATTTTTTCTTTTCATTAAAATTTGCTGGCAAATATAAATTTGCAGCGATTTTATTTGCTCCTATGTAATAGCTCACGCTTTTTAGATTTACTTTGCCTTTTTCGTTTTTGCTAATCGCCCCCTCATAGACTAAACCAAAGGGATTTTTGGCTATATTTGCTTTTACCTCAGGGCTTGGATTTACCACCTGCCAAGCTTTATAATTTTGCTCTAAAAGTTTGGCAGAGTTTAAACTCATATCAGCATAGGCTGAACTTAAAACCGCGCTTAAAAGCACGCACGATAATGTTTTTGAAACCATTTTTTCTCCTTTAAATTGAAAATATTTGGAAATTATAAAGGCTGACACTTGGTGTTTGTCAAGAGTTAAATTTAAAAAAAATGAAAATTTTTATAATTTTTAGTTTAAGAGCCTTAAATTTAAACTAAGGATTTGCTATTGATTTTTTTTTTTTTTGAGATAATATACCTTTTTTAATTTTTTTTAAAGGAGTTTTTATGAGTAGTCAAAATGTAAAAGAGCTTTTTTCTAAGGATAAATTTAGCATTCCTATATATCAAAGAGCCTATGCTTGGAGGAGCGAAAATTTTAAGGATTTATGGGAGGATTTAGAAGAAGCCTTGGGAAGAGAGGGGCATTTTTTAGGCACTATTGTTGTAGCACCAAATGAAAAAGATAGTAAAAAATTTGATATTATTGATGGACAACAAAGGATTACTACCATCTTCATGCTCTTATATGCCTTGATTAAAAAAGGTAAACGTAAAGATAATTTAAAAACGAAATTATTACTTGATGAGGAAGATGATTTGAAGCTTGAATTAATAGAAGAAAATAGGGATTTTTTTAAAAGGCTTTTAGAAAGCGAGGAATTAGTAGGGCTTGAAGAAGAAGCTGATGATTTTGGCAAAAAAAATCTATGTGAGGTTTTTGGACGCATACTTGATAAGGTGGCTAATTTAAATGAGGAAGAGGTAGAAAAGTATAGAGAAAGCTTACTTGAGATGAAAATAATGTGGCTTGAAGAAGAAAATGCTGGCCGTGCTATTAGAACCTTTCAAAGCGTAAATGATAGAGGAATTGCTCTTTCTTTACTTGATAAGCTAAAATCCTTGCTTATTTATTATTCAAATTCTTTTTGCGAGGGTGTAAACTCACTTGATAGCCTTATTAATGAAAGCTTTGGAGAAATCTTTAAAATATGCCTAAAAATAAAAGAGCATAAAAATAAATATAGTATTGGCGGGGCTCAGTTTAAAGAAGAAAATGATATATTTCGTTATCATGCTGGAAGTATTAAATTTGAAGAAATTGATTTTTTAGGATCTTATAATATAAGCTTAGAAGATACTTATGATAAACTAAAGGGTGTGTTGAAAGGCTTGGTAAATGATAGGGCTAAATTGAGTTCCTTTATTGAGGCTTATGTTAAGGATTTAAAAGAATTTTATCAAAGCTTTTTAGCTTTGCTTGATGAAATAGATCAAAGAGCCTCTGTTTTTAAGCTTTTTTTAATCAAAAAAATTAATCCACTTTTTTATAATTCTCTTCTTAGGCTTAAAATGAAAGATGAGCTTGATGATGAGCTTATAGAGCTTTTTGCAAAGGCTGATATAGTCTTTTTTAATAGTGGTAGCGAACAAAAGGCTAAGGCGTATAAATTAATTCACGAGGCTCTTAGATCAAAAGAGGATTTTAAAAAAGGTCTTATAAGAGAGGTTAAAAATGTAAATCTTATTAACAATTCTATAAATTTTTTAGTAAATAATGCTTGGAATGGTCGATATACTCATTATGTATTTTTTGAGCAAAATTGCAAAGATTTAAGCATAGAAAGACTTAAAAAGCTTATAGAAAAGAAAGAAATTAATCAACAAATAGAGCATATCATACCAAAAAATTTATTAGAAAAAGGAGATGAGCAAGCTTTGAAAAAACTTGGTTTTGAGGATATAAATGATTTTGGAAATTTTTTAAACTCCTACGGAAATATCTTATCCTTAGAAGGTAGCCTTAATACAAAGGCTTCAGATAAGGATCTCATAGCTAAGGCTGAGGTTTATGAAAAATCCAATATAGACTTTAATAGACGCTTTGAGGTGAAAAATTTCAACAAAGCAAAGCTTAAAGAGCGAAATAAGGAGCTAGAAAAATGGCTCAAAGAGGAATTTTTTAAAGAATTTTTAAATTAGTAGCCAAAAAGGCTACTAATTAGTGAGCTTCTTCAGTGTTAAATTTAAGCAGGGCTAAAAAGCGGTAAAACATATGCACAAATTTAGAATAAGGCATCATGATAAAAAGGCATAAAACCGTGCTTAGATGAAGCCAAAGGGTGTAAGATAAAAGCTCGCTTTGACGAAGAGCCATTAAGATAAGCCCTGTAAAGCTAGCCAAAAAAAGCATTATAAGAAAGGCATAGTCCATTTTCACACTTTTTTTATCCACAAGCTCCTCATCAGCTAAGATTTTCAAAACAAAAAGCCCAGCCGTTCCAAGACAAAGCATGATCCCTCCGCTAAAGCCAAAGAGCTTTGGAAGCTGGGTAAAATCATAAGGAGCGTGTAAGTTTAAAAAATGCGTATAAAAAGCACCTAAATTTGTAGCTATAAAGCAAAATATAAAGCCGTAAGCTGTAAGATGATGAAAATATTTTCTTATATTGCTTCTGCTTTCCTTTGGATAGGTACAGCCCTCATTTTTATGCCCTCCAAGATATTTTAAGCTAAGAGCATCTTTTAAGCTTTTCATAAAGATAGCAAGGCTAAATTTAGGCAAGCAAATAGCTTTGGCATAGCTCATTATACTTATAAGCAAAAGCACAAAAACAAGCACTCCCACCACGCTAAAAACACCAACCATATAATCATAAGGAATTAAAACAAAAAAATCACCCCCATGAGTGCTTAAGTCAAGTTCTTTTTGCATACTAGCACCAACAAAGCCTAAAAACAAAAACAAAAGCAAGAGTAGGCTTGTCAAAAGGGCATTCTTATCAAAGGCTTTTGAAAGAAAGCTTGGAAAGGCGTATTTTTTATAGCTTTGCTCTCTTATCCTTGCAA
Source organism: Campylobacter sp. MIT 99-7217 (assembly GCF_006864365.1). Taxonomy (NCBI): domain Bacteria; kingdom Pseudomonadati; phylum Campylobacterota; class Epsilonproteobacteria; order Campylobacterales; family Campylobacteraceae; genus Campylobacter; species Campylobacter sp. MIT 99-7217. The sequence continues at coordinate 143,002 of NZ_QHLJ01000003.1, read as the reverse complement.
ATTGAGTTGGCAAAGAAACATTAAATTCATGTGGTGGTGCGTATTGGCAATCATAAAAGCACTCAGAGCATTGATGGCATAAATTTGCCAAATAATCCATATCCTCAAGCAAAAAGCTTCTTTTTTGCTCCATAGCAGGAAAGACAGCACAAAGTCCCTCGCAGTAGCGACAGGAATTGCAAATTATGCTTGATTTAATGCCTTCTTCATAAATTTTAACTAAGCTCATCTTAACTCCTTTGCTGCATTTTCTCCAGCCAAACGCCCAAAAACCGTGCCTATACTCATACCAAAACCAGCCACATAGCCCTGAGTTAGTATATTTCCAGCTATAAGCTCTCCTGCTGCGAAGATATTTTCATACAAGCTCTCATCATTTTTATACACCCTAGCTTCCTTATCTACAGCAAGTCCCATATAGGTAAAGGTAATGCCCGGTCTTAAGGGATAGGCATAAAAAGGAGGACTATCAAGCCTTAAGGCCCAGTGGGTCTTTTCTATCTCAAGTGCCTTGGTATGACAATCATCAAGTATGGTGTGATTAAATTTGCCATCAATTACCTTGGCGTTGTATTCCTCAATAGTTTGGCTTAAATTTAAGCTATCTAGCTCAAGCTTTGAGGCTAATTCATCAATAGAGCTTGCAACAATAGGCTCAAATAAGGAGGGCATATAGGCTTTTTGAACCTTGCTATCAGTGATAGAATAAGCAATCTGATCTTCTTCATTAGCCACAAGCCTGCCCCAAATAGCATATCTTTTAGGCCAAAAATCCTCTCCCTCATCATAAAATCTCTTGCCCCTTTTATTTACCACTATGCCAAGAGAAACACAGTCCACCCTTGAGGCTATGCCTCCGTCGTATTTTGGTGTCCTTGCATCAATTGCTACCATGTGCCCTTGAGTAGGATCTCCTATGATCTTAGCACCTTGTTTTTGCATGGATCTTAGCATCTTGCCCTGATTAAATCTTGTCCCTCTAATGATGAAATTTCTAGCCCTTTGTCCCCAAGCTTCCTCAAGCCAGTCTAAATTTGACTCAAAGCCCCCACTTGCAAGCACAAAGGCCTTAGCCCTGAATAAAAGCTCTCTTTGTCCTTGCTTATCAAGCACAAGCGCTTCTTTTGCCCTGCTATCTTGCAAGATAAGCTCCAAGGCTTCATGCTCGTAAAAAATATCTATGCCAAGAGCCTTTGCGTAGCTAAAATAAGCATTGACTAAGGCCTTGCCACCGCCTAGGAAAAAGGCATTGGTGCGTCCAAGATGAAGAGTGCCTCTCATAGAGGGTTGAAAACGGACTCCGTGCTTTTTAGCCCACTCCACAGCTTGAGGGGTTCTTGAAATGACAAAGCGGGCGTATTCTTCATTGGTTTGACCCTTAGTAACCTTAAAAACATCTTCAAAAAACTCGTCCTCACTATAAGAATCACTTAAAACATCAGTGGGTGCTTCGTGCATTGAACGCAAATTTCTAGTGTGCTGGGAATTGCCTCCGCGCCATTTTTTAGGCGAGCTTTCAAGTATGGCGATTTTGAGCTTTGAATTTGCCTCAAAAGCAGCAATAGCAGAACATAAAGCTGCATTACCAGCACCAATTACTACTAGATCATAATGTAGGATTTCCATATCGCAGTCCTTAAAAATCATATTTGTTAGGCTAAAAATTGGTGTATTTTGTATATTATAAGGTATTTTTTATTGTTTTTATCAAAATTTATTTATTTTAATATTTAAAGTGTTTTTTAAGTTACAATTATGCACAAAAAAGCTAGTTTTTAGAGCTTATAAATTTATAAAATTAAAAAAATTGTCAAAAGATCTAGATATTTTAAGGGTTTGGTTTTTTATGCAGAAATGGGATAAACCCATTTCATTTAACAAGAATAGCAGGTTTTAAACTCATAAGCAGTTGGGCGAGCTTCCACAGGCCAAACCTGAGTTTCAAATTTCAAATGCTGATAATCATCGATAAAAACATCGCTCATCACAGGTTTTAAATAAGCATTAAAGCGGATCAATGCCTCAAGGCTTCCTCTTAAGGTGTGTGGCAACTGCTCTATGCCCTTTTCGCGTATCTCATCAAGGGTAAGTTCAAAAAGATTTTCCTCCATAGGACCTACCGGAATGGTTTTGTTTTTGATCCCATCAAGTCCTGCCATTAAAAGACTTGTAAAGGCTAGATAAGGATTTGCCGTGCTATCTGGAAAGCGAATTTCAATGCGAGCTGAGTTTTTAGTGATCCCATAAGGCACGCGACAACTTGCACTTCTATTTTGACACGAATAAGTCAGTATGCAAGGAGCTTCAAAGCCCGGAACTATCCTTTTGTATGAATTTGAGCTAGGATTTGTAAAAGCAGCAACGCTTCTAGCATTTTTCATCACGCCACCTATGTAGTGAATAGCCATTTGGCTTAGCCCGCTATAACCTTTTTTATCATAAAACAAATTCACGCCATTTTTCCACAAGCTCATATGCACATGCATTCCGCTTCCATTATCCCCATAAAGTGGCTTTGGCATGAAGGTTGCGGTTTTGCCGTTAAGATGAGCAACCATTTTGACAATATACTTATAAATTTGCACATTATCAGCAGCTTCAACAAGAGTGCCAAATTTAACGCCGATTTCTGCTTGACCTTGGGCTACTTCATGATGATGAACAAAGGTTTCAAGTCCCACTTTTTCAAGCGTTTGCACCATTTCAGCTCTAATATCCACCAAAGAGTCAATAGGCTGAACCGGCAAATATCCACCCTTGTTTCTTGGACGATGTCCTGTATTGTAGCTATCTACAAAGTCCTTATCATCGTTCCATTCGCCTTCTTCAGTATCCACTTCATATTTTGCGCAGTTTGGGCTATCTACGATTTTTACGCTATCAAAGATAAAAAATTCATTTTCAGGACCAAAATACGCTGTATCGGCTACTCCGCTATTTTTAAGATGTTCCATAGCTTTTTTAGCTATGCTTCTTGGGCATTTTTCATACATTTGTCCCTTATAAATGTCATAAACATCGCAAAATACAACTATAGTAACATCAGCAGTGAAAGGATCTAAAAAAGCACTTGTAGCATCAGGTTTTAAAAGCATGTCTGATTTATTTACAGGTTGCCAGCCACGCATAGAGCTCCCATCAAAGGGAATTCCCTCCTTAAAGGTATCTTTATTTATAGCGTGTAAATTGTAAGTAATGTGGTGCCAAGTTCCTATCATATCAGTAAAGCGAAAATCTACAAAAACAACTTCATTTTCTTTGCAGAACTCGAAAAATTCATCAATACTATTTACAAATTTTCCCATTTTTTCTCCTTTTGGGGATTATATATTTTTTTGATGATTGTAACATAAAAATTTTAATTAAGGTTAAATTAATAAATTTATTTTGTCTATTTTTATAAACATTTAAAATTTATTTTTAAAAGTGTTTTATGGAAATAAATATGCAATTTTATTCTCTTTTTTGTAATTTTTTACTATAATACAAGAATTTTTTATCGATAAAATGTTTTAAGGATAGAACAATGACTCAAGAAGAGCTTGATGCTTTAATGACTACTGATTCTGACATGGAGAATTTAGATAAGAGCTTAGCAAGCGATGTAGCAAATTCTGCCAAATCAGAAGAAAATTTTCAGATTAATCCCGGCGTAAATTGGCCACCTCCACCACCTAATAAAGAACATAAAGTTGTTCATCAACTTGATGATGTTACAAGAGATAGCGAAGAAAAAGCTACCGAGATGATGGATAAGCTTGAGATTATGAATAATTATTTTGGTACTTCTGAGGCTTTATCAAGGGAATTTGAAAGGATAGTGGATAGAAATATTGATATTTTTTCTAAACTTAGTGAAAGATTTCCAGAGGTTCAAACCTTTAAAGAGGCTTTGGGAAACAATAGTGAGGCAAAAACAAAGCTTAATGAAATGCAAAATAACCTACAAAACGGTCAAGATACTATCATGATGGCAATGGATGCGATGCAGTATCAAGATATACACCGCCAAAAAATAGAGCGTGTTATTAATGTCATGCGTGCTTTAAGTCGTTATATGAGTTCTTTATTTGAGGGCAAAATTGATGATAAAAATAGGGTAAGTTCAGCTGTCCACATAGAAGGAGATAGTACGACAGAGGTTGTAAGTAATGATGACATAGAAGCTTTGATTGCGAGTTTAGGGAAGAAGTAGTGATTATCCCTCAAGTCGTAGCTCCTGCAGGAAATTTTACGAAATTTAAAATCGCCTTGGCATACGGTGCTGATGCAGTTTATGCTGGGGTGAACCATTTTTCTTTGCGTTCAAGGACAGCAAAGGAGTTTGATTATCAAAGTTTTGAGGAGGCTATTGATTATGCTCATACCTTAGGTAAGAAGGTTTTTGTTACGATTAATGGTTTTCATCTTAATGCTCAGCTTGATGGTTTAAAAAGGCATATCAATACTCTTAAGGCAATGAAGCCTGATGCTTTTATCATCGCTTCTGTTGGAGCTATGAGCTTGGCTCAAGAGCTTGCACCTGAAATTCCTTTACATGTTTCAACTCAGGCAAATATATTAAATTATTTAGATGCACAAGTTTATGAAAAAATGGGTGCTAAGAGAGTGGTTATTGCTCGTGAGCTTGGGCTAAAGGACGCGAAAATAATCAAAGAAAACACGAATTTAGAGCTTGAAGCCTTTGTTCATGGTTCGATGTGTTTTGCGTATTCTGGGCGTTGTTTGATAAGCTCAGTTCAAAGTGGCAGAATGAGTAATCGCGGCTCGTGTGCAAATGATTGTCGTTTTTCTTATGAGCTTTATGCTAAAAGTCCTGAAAATGGCGTTTTATTTCGCTTGGAAGAAGATGAAAATGGAACGCATATTTTTAATGCTAAGGATCTTAATCTTAGCTCTCATATCCAAAAAATTATGCAAGAAAATTGTATCCACGCTTTTAAGATAGAGGGTAGAACAAAAAGTGAGTATTATGTCGCACTTACTACAAGAACTTATAAAATGGCTATCGAAGATGTTTTGAAAGATAAATTTGATGCACAAAAATATCTAAAAGAAACAGCAACCTTAACAAATAGAGGTTTTACTGATGGATACTTGATTTCTAGAGCCTATGAGAAATTTGATACACAAAATTTACAAGCAAGCACGGAAAGTGGGACACATCAAGTGCAAGCTTTCATTGAAGATGGCGAATTTTTTAAGTGCAAGGGTTTGGTTAAGCCAAGTATAGCTTATGAAATTCTTACTCCACTAGGAACTAAGATCACACCTTTTGAAAATGAACTTGGGGTAGTGTATGAAAATGAGGGTAAATTTTTCATTGAGTTTAAGAAGTTGGTGAGCAAAAATAATAAAGAATTTAGTGAGATTCACAGCGGCAATGAACATGAGATCAAAATACCCTGTGAGTTACCTAAATTTAGTTTTTTGCGGAAAGAGATGGCATGAGTTTTGTGAGTATTTTGATGGGTAGTAAGAGTGATTATGAGCTTGTAAGACAGGCTGCAGATATTTTACAAAATTTTGGGGTAAGATATGAACTTATCATTACTTCAGCACATAGAAGCCCACAAAGAACGATAGAATACATAAAAAAAGCAGAAAAAAAAGGTGCTGAGGTTTTTATCGCCGCAGCAGGTATGGCAGCTCATTTAGCAGGTGTAGTTGCAGCACATACGATCAAACCTGTTTTGGCAGTACCAATGCCCGGAAGCAATTTAGCAAGCATGGATTCTTTATTTTCGAGTGTTCAAATGCCAAGGGGTATTCCTGTAGCGACCTTAGCCATAGGTGGTGCTATAAATGCTGGGTATTTGGCGGTGCAAATTTTAGCACTTCGTGATGAAAAATTAGCCCAAGCCTTACTTGAAGATAGAAAAATGCAAGAAGCAAAACTCATTGCAGATAGTAAGAGCGTTGAGATAATACTTGATTAAAGGAAGGACATGCAAGCGTATTTAGAACTTGATGAATTTTGCAAATTGGTTCATCTTAAAGAAGATGTGGTCAAGGGAATGATGGCAAATGGAGCATTAAATTTTAAGGAAGAAGAGGGTAAAATTTATATCGAAGCAAATCAAGGTACTTTCAGTGTTGTTCCAAGTTCTCAAAATCAAAACGCACCGGTAAGCTCTATGGCTTTGGCTGGAGAAAGTTTTGTGGAAAAAACTATAGGGACGATCTTAAATTTACATGAAAAGGTGCTTGATGCTAAAGATGAAACCCTTGATGCTTTAAAAAATGAAAATAAATTCTTAAAAGATGCCCTTTATTCTATGCAAGAACTTTACGATGAAGATAGAAAAACTATCGATGTTTTAAATGCTCAGCTTAAGCATGCTCAAGAAGAAGTTGAATTTTTGAAACGAAAATACAAGCTCATGTGGAATAAAGCAGTGGATAATTATACACAACCTGCTGCTATTGAAGCCGTGATTAATGCTACAAACTCACAAAGCAAACTGCAAGCAAGTGTTCAAAGTGCAGAAGAAGAAAAGAAATAAAGGGAAAAAATGACTTTTTCGCAAATCATCTTAAATTTACAAGATTTTTGGCAAAAACAAGGTTGCGTGATTATGCAGCCTTATGATATGCCAGCAGGTGCAGGCACTTTTCACCCAGCAACTTTTTTAAGAAGTTTGGGTAAAAAGCCTTGGGCTAGTGCTTATGTAGCACCAAGTAGAAGACCAACTGATGGAAGATATGGGGAAAATCCAAACCGCTTAGGTGCTTACTATCAGTTTCAAGTTTTGATCAAGCCAAGTCCTGATAATATCCAAGAGCTTTATTTAAAAAGCCTTGAGAATTTAGGTTTTGATCTTAAAAGTCATGACATTCGTTTTGTGGAGGATAATTGGGAAAGTCCTAGTCTTGGTGCTTGGGGACTTGGTTGGGAAGTGTGGCTTGATGGTATGGAAGTTACGCAATTTACTTATTTTCAGCAAGTTGGTGGTTTTGCTGTTGAACAAGTGAGTGCTGAGATCACTTATGGACTTGAAAGACTTGCAATGTATCTTCAAAATGTGGATAATGTTTATGATATTGTTTGGAATGAATTTCATGGAGAAAAAATCACTTATGGAAATGTGCATAAAAGGGGCGAATTTGAGTATAGTAAGTATAATTTTGAAATAGCAAGTGCCGAGCTTTTAGAGCAGGAATTTCAAGCTTATTATGAAGAATGTAAAAAAATTTTAGAACAAGGCTTAGCTTTGCCTGCTTATGATTATTGTATGCTTGCAGCACATACTTTTAATTTACTTGATGCAAGAGGGGCTATTTCTGTTGCAAGAAGACAAGATTATATGCTCAAAATTCGTGAGCTTTCAAAGTCTTGTGCTGGTGTTTATAAGCAATATGAAGATGAAAATCGCTGAAATTTATGAGTTTTTAGATAGGTTAAGTCCCTTTGAAACACAAGAAACTTGGGACAATAGCGGACTTTTGCTTGGGAGTTTGGAAGATGAGGTTGAAAGGATTTATCTTAGTCTTGATATTGATGAGAAATTGATCGAAAAAGCAGAAGAAAACTCTTTGTTTATCACTCATCACCCTTTGATTTTTAAGGGCTTGAAGGATTTAGCAAATGAACACTATCCAAGAAAATTTATTAAAGATATGCTTGCAAAAAATCTTTCCTTGATCAGTATGCATACAAATTATGATCTAAGTCATTTGAATGCTTATTTTGTAAAAGAAATTTTGGGTTTTGAAAATTTTATTCAGGATAAGTTTTTGATTTATGTTGATCTTGATCTTAGCTTTACCGAGCTTTGTAAGCATGTGAAATTTGCTTTGCAAGTACCATATTTAAAAACGAGTTTTTCAGGAAAAGAAAAGATTAATAGAATTGCTATTTGTACCGGAAGTGGTGGAGATTTGCTTCCTTTAGTTAAGGCAGATTGTTTTTTAAGTGGGGATTTTAAATATCATCAAGCCTTTGAGGCTATAAGTAATGATTTAAGTTTGATAGACCTTGGACATTTTGAAAGTGAGCGATGTTTTGCAAATTCTTTGGCAAAATATTTGCAAAATTTTCCCATAAAGGTTATAATATCAGTTTCAAAAAATCCATTTCAATATTTTTAAGGAAAATTTATGAACAAATATCTTAAACAACTCGTTGATTTATCTAAGATCAATCAAGAAATCGATAGCTTTGAACCTAAGGTTGCAAGTATCACAAAGACCTTAAAGGATACACAACATAGGATAGAAAGGATAGATCAAGAGCTGGCTCGCTATGATGCAGAGATGGAAGAGTTGAAAATTCAACAAGAACAAACAAATGTACATATTGATGAATTTGCTGCAAAGATTAAAGAATTTTCTAAAAAAAGTGCGAGTATAAAAACCGAAAAAGAAGCTAATGCTCTTAGGATAGAAGAAGATATTGCCAAAGAACAATTAGAATCAGCTAATGAAGAGCTTATCAGACTTGACAAGCTTTTTAATTCAAAGCAAGAATTTAAAGAAGAGCTTATCAAACAAAAAGCACAAGAAGAATCAAGCCTTGATGGTATTAACGCTCAGATCAACGAAAAAATGCAGGTATTAGAAAAAGAACGATCGCTTGTATATGAAAAGAAAAACAAACTTGTATCACTTATGAATCCTAAAATCCTCACTTTTTATGAAAAGATTCGTAAATGGGCAAAAAATACAGCCGTTGTTCCTGTAAAAAAACAGGCTTGTTATGGTTGTTTTATGAAAATTTATGATAAGACTTATTTAGCCTTACAAAAAAGCGAAGAGATCGTAACTTGCCCGCATTGTGGAAGAATTTTATATAAAGATGATGAATAAGCATTGATCTTTGTTTATTATATACTCATTTTAAGTGTGCATATTTTCCTTGCTTTGCCACTTTTATTTCTTTCTTTTTTAAAAGATAAATATAAAAAGAGCCTTAAAGCGAGATTTTTTCTTTATAAAAATTTACGACAAAAAACAGCGAGCGTGCATTTTCATGCCTGCTCTTTTGGAGAAGTAAGGAGCATAAAAGAGCTTGCAAGTTCTTATGATAGTAAGATAACAACTATAACACAAACGGGCTTTGATGAGGCACAAAGCTTTTGCAAGAGTGTTAATTTCTTAGCTTTTGAGAGCTTTCTTCCCTTTTGGTTTAGATCTTGTAAGGTCTTAGTGGTTTTTGAGGCTGAACTTTGGCTTATGCTCTTTTTTATGGCAAAGTTTAGGGGTGCAAAAACTATACTCATTAATGCAAGAATTTCTGAAAAATCCTTTCCAAAATACCTAAAATTAAGCTTTTTTTATAAAAAACTCTTTAGCTTTGTTGATGAAATTTTTGCTCAAAGCGAGCTTGATAAGCAAAGGCTTGAGTGTTTGGGCGCAAAAAATATCAAAATTTTGGGCAATATCAAAACAAGTCTTACCCCAAATATCACAAAACATTACCATAAGCCAAAGGAAAGATTGATTATTTTTGCAAGTACGCATGAAAAAGAAGAGGAGCTTTTGCTGGCTCATTTTAAGCTTAAAAAAGATGAAAAGCTCATCATCGCACCACGACACCCTGAAAGATTTGAAAGGGTGCAAGAGTTTCTTTGCTCTTATGCAAAAAGAGAAAATTTACATTTTCAAAGGCTAAGTAAGCTTGAAAATAACGATCTTACAAGTTGCAAGGCAGAACTTTTGCTTCTTGATAGGCTTGGAGAACTTGTTAATTTTTATGCGATTTGCGATGTGGTTGTTCTTTGTGGTTCTTTTGTAGATAAGATAGGCGGACATAACCCTGTTGAAGTTGCTCATTTTCATAAGCCACTCATTTCAGGAGAGTTTTTTCACAACCAAAAAAGTTCTTATGCAAGCGTTGGAAATATCGAAATTTGTAAAAATCTTCAAGAGCTTAACACACTCATACGAAAAGATATAAAACCTTCTTATCTTATCGATAAAATCGATCTTACGCCCATCAAGGAAAGCATACAGGAGGCTTTGAATGCTTGAAAAAGCTTATAAACTTCTAGCAACACAGGAAAAAATTTCAAACCATAAGGCTAAGGAGCTGATCGATAAAAAATTAGTCAGTTACAAGGGTAAAAAGCTTGATCTTGCAAGAGCCTTACTTCCTATGGGTGCAAAATTTGAGCTTGAAAAGCCCCAAAAGGCAAGGATTATTTTTGAAGATGAAAAGCTTATAGCCTTAAATAAGCCATATAATTATATTAGCGAGGATTTGCAAAAAGAGTTTAAAGCTAAACTTTTAAACCGCTTGGACAAAGAAACAAGTGGGGTTTTACTTTTGTGTAAGGACGAAGAATTTAGAAAACTTTGTATAGAAGAGTTTAAAAAACAAAGGGTTCAAAAAACTTATCTGGCTATACTTTCGGGTTTTATAGCTGATGAGCTGGAGCTTGAAGAGCCGATTTTGACTTTAAAGAGCAAGGGTAGGGCGTATTCAAAGATCAGCAAACAAGGACTTTACGCTTTTACCAAGATCACTCCTCTTATGCTAAGTGCAAAAAAAACCCTAGCAAAGCTAGAAATTAGCACAGGAAGAACGCATCAAATAAGAGTGCATTGTGCCTTTGCTGGACATGGAGTTGTTGGAGATGATAAATACGCTCATATAGAGGCAGAAAGAATGTATCTACATAGTTTTGAAACAAAAATTCTACACTACACCTTTCGTGCAAATTTAGATGAAAGCTTTAGCGTTTTTGGCTTTGATGTAAAAAATTTAAGTTTGTAGTTTTTTCTTGATATTCATACTCTCATTAAAGATAATTTAAGTATCATAAGCTTATAATTCTATCTTAGTTTTTATAATTTTTATCAAAATAAAAGGAGTTTCATGGATATTCAAAAGAAAATTTGTTTTTCTATCGTTCTTTCTTCTTTGCTTTTTGCAGAAACAAATACTACGATAGAAAATGGGGGGGGGGCTTCAACTTATAAGCTTGATGCTTCTGTTGTAAATGCAAATGCCTTTGCTTATCAATCAGGACAAGAAATAAACTCCCAAACTTTAAAAACTATCCCAAATGGCAATGGAGATATAACCTCTACTTTAAAAATGCTTCCTAATGTGCAGTTTGACAATGCCCAGCTAAGATCTACAACTCCGGGTGAAATAGATCCAGCAAATGTAAGTATATCAGGTGGACTTTATTATCAAAACTCATTTTTACTTGATGGTAAAAGTATGAATAATGATCTAAGAGGAGTAAGCTCTACAGATGCTAGTAGTCTTTCAGTAGCAGATGATCCGGGTAATAGTAGAGATGCTACCTTTGGTCGCTCCCAAGGACTTAACATTGATACCTTTTTGCTTAAAAGTATCAAGGTGCAAGATAGCAATGTAGGAGCAAGTTATGGACATTTTACAGGTGGGGTTATAGAAGCTGAGACTAAAAGAGCTGAAAAGGACTTTGGTGTAAATTTTGCTTATCAAATTTCTCAAGGAAATGCCAATCCTGGTGCTTTTTCTTTGACTAAATATCATCTTTACGAAGGCGATGGTTGTGTTATACCTGGTGCGTCAAATGTTTGTAATTATTTAAATTCAAGTAATTCTAAAATTCAACCCAAATTTGTAAAGCACTCATTCCGCTCAAGCCTTGAAAGTAAGATTAATGATAAATTTGGAGTGATAGCTAGTTTTACCACTACTCAAAGTTTTATTCCCTTAAAAAGCTATTCTCAAGGTGATGTAAATTCTCAGTTTCAACAAAGCGAAAAAACACAAAAACGCCAAAACTATAATTTCTTTATCAAAGGAAGCTATCAAGCAAGCGATGATGTGTTGATCGATACAAGTTATGCTTATGCTCCTCAGTTTAATACTTATTTTAGAGAAAATGCAAGAAATTCAGATACCACAATAATAAGCGGTGGTCATCAACTTGGTGCTGATCTTACTATAAATAACTCTCTTGGCTTTGCAAGTGTGAATACTTCTTTTTCTTATCTAGAAGAATCAAGGCGTAGTGAATCAGCTCATACCAAAATATGGCTTTACTCAGCAGGAGATAAGGACTGGGCTTTGCCTGATGGAACAAATAATATCTTTGAGGGAAGCTTTGGCGATGAGGATAGTAAGCAAAGTGATTTAAGTCTTAAGCTTGCTCAAAATTTTGAACCTTATTATAATGATAGCTTTGAAAATGGCTTTAATGTAGGAGCTGAGTTTTCTTATACTTATTCTTATTTTAAAAGGCTTAAGGATTCAAATGATGGTTTAAGTCCTAGTCAAATTTTTGATGAAACTTATGCTTGCAAGGCTGGTGATGAATGGTGTTCAAGCACAAGTACAGATGGTGCTGATTTTGGGCAGTTTATCACTACTATGAACAAAAACGAAGCGGGTAAGGTTGATTTAGCAAATACAAGTTTTAGTTTTTTCCTAGAAAATGAGAGTAAATTTGATCTTGAGGATAAGGGCGATATATCTGCTAGAGTGGGTGTAAGAGGCGATTATGATACCTATATGCAAAAAACTCCTATTGCTCCAAGATTTAGTGCAAACTATACAGCTCCTTGGGGAAAAGATGAGTTTAGATATAACACAAGCTTTACTTTTGGAGCAAACCGCTACTATGGAAGAAATCTTTTTGCCTACCGCTTTGCTGAACTTCAAGGAGCTTTAACGACGGCTTATTTTAGATTTAACAATGTGCCTTGGGAAAGTTTACTTGATACAGAAGATCCAAATAATACATTCACAGATGGTTTTTACGCAAAATCTGAAAATAGATTTGATTTTAAAAGGATTAAAATTCCTTATGATGATGAACTTATGTTTGGAGTAGTGCAAGAAGTGGGACTTTTTAATGTGAGTAGCAAGTATATCCACCGCTTTGGTAGGGATCAAGTAAGAAGAAGTTGTCTCGTGCCAAATGCAAGAGGTGGAGGAAATTGTGATTTTTATACTTATGATAATACAGGTAAATCAGATACCGATGTCATCACACTTAGCATAGCAAATACAACACCTTTTATGTCAGGGGCTATGTCAAATTTCCTTAATTTTGCCTTTGATTATACAAATACGAAAAGATCTTATAATGACTATACAAGTTCTTATACAGGACTTGCTGATTTGGAATATGTTGAGTATAAGGGAAGACTGATGAAAAGAGAGGATTTGCCTGCTGAAAATTTTGCAAAGCCTTTAACAATGAGATTTTCTACTACTCATAGCATAAGGGCTTTAAGGACAAATTGGACACTTAATAATTTCTTTCGCTACCGCTTTGCATATACAACAAGGGCAAATACAGATACAAGGAAAGAAACCATAGATGGAATTCAAAGAGATGTGGATATTTACGAGGATTATAGAGTAAGACAGGCTTTTACTTGGGACTTAAGACTTGGTATAGAAAAGGCTGTGTATGGTAAAAACACTCTTTATTTTAATGTTGATGTGTTTAACGTTCTTGATCAAGAAAATATAGCCATAGCTAAAACTTCAAAAGTATCAGTACCTATCTATGAACTTGGGCGTCAATTTTGGCTTGAAGTAGGATATAGATACTAAAATTTATGAAGCTAAGGTGTTAGATACCTTAGCTTAGTTTGAAAAATAAAGCCAAATAAATGGTATGAGGTTAAGCAAGATAACAAGTAATGCTAGTTTTTTCGAAAAGATAGAAAATAAAGAAAGAAAAAGATAGCTTAAAAATATCCACAAAGAAAGTTCGCAGTCTTTTCCACTAAATTTAAAGTTTAAAAAAGTCAGCAAAGCCTCATCAAGTAAATTTCCAAAGCTTATAAAATGCAAAAACAAAACCAAGGGATAAAAAATCACAAAAACTACACTTAAAAAAATGGCTAAAATTTGTTGAAAGGATATGAGTGGAAAAAAATATAGCACAGGGATAATCATAGCAAAAAAAGTCCAGATATTTAAAAGCACAACATTTGTAAAATTTCCAAAATGCCTTGAAAAATGGTGCATATACAAAAAGATAAAATACACGCCCATAACAGAAAATAAAAATCCCACACTAAATAAAAGCTGAGGAAAAAGCCCTATGCAAATCAGCACACAAAAAAATAAATTCACAAAGCTTAAAATCCGCACATTTTTTGCTAAAAGATAAAAGCCAAACAAAGCCATAACCAAAGAGCGTATATAAGAGGGAACAAAGCCCAGCAAATACGCATAAAAAAGTAAAAATATAAAAATGATCACACTTAAATCAAGCCTTAAATTTCTATAAGGAAAAAATCTTTGCTGAAAAAAGCTATAAAGAGGAGCAAAAAAGAAAAAAATCAAAGAAAAAATCAAAGCAATATGATAACCACTAATAGCGATAAGATGAGCTATGCCATAAAAATTTACATCAGTTCTAAGCTCCAAGCTTACAGGTAGGGCAAAAAACAAAGCCCCATAAAATTCTTTGATCTTTTCATTTTGGTGCTGGTTTAAAAAATAAGGGATAATGCTATGTTTAAAATTTTCTTCTTCAAGCACCTTAAAATCATAGCTTGGCATATAAAAGCTTTTTGATATAAAGTCTTTAAAACTAACCTTAGTCGTTATGGCTCTAAGGCTTAAAATTTGATGTCTTGAGATATTGTTATCAAGCTTTGTTGTGGTATAAAAGCTAAAATTGCTCGTTTCAAGCTTTAAAACTCGGTAGCTTCTGCCCTTAGCATTTGTTTTAGCATAACTTTGCAAAACCTTTGTTTGTAAAAATACATGCTTTTGTTCTTTAAATTTTAAAAATTCTTTGTATTCTAAGGCTAGGTTAAAAGCAAAAATACAAAGGCAGAGCAAGAAAAGAAAGATGAATTCTTTTTGCTCTTTTAAAAACCTCAAAACTAAACTTTTTTAGAAAATTTAGAAAGATAAAACCAGATAAGCAAGATAAGGGCGAGTAAAAACAAAGGCACAAGATAGGGATAATTTGAAATTTCATCAACGATATTTGTGATCACGCTTCCAAAGGCAAAGCCCAAATACCCAAAGCCAACAGCCCAAATGAGACTTGCTATGGTGTTGATGATAAAAAATCTCACAAAGTTAAATTTAGCAAAGCCAGCAGCAAGAGGGATAAAGGTTTTAAGTCCGTAGATAAATTTTTGTATGAGTATGAGAAAATCGCCGTATTGTCTCATTTTAAGATGAGCAAGGGCGATTTTTCTGCGGTGTTTTTTGACGAAGGGTAAAAGATCTTTTTTATAGTATTTTCCAAGTGCAAATAAAAGCGTAGAGCCTAAGACATTTGCCACAAAGGCTATGCTTATGCAAAGAGCAAGATCAAGCTTTGCACTCGCACTTAAAACTCCAGCAGCCAAAATAGCAACCATTCCACCACCTAAGGAGTATAAAAACAAGATCACATAGCCGTATCGAAGTAAAGTATCAATGGTATCTTGCACTTTGTTTCCTTTTAGCCCTTTGTAAATTTATGTTTTTGAGCTTATTTTGCATAGTCTATGGCTCTAAGTTCTCTGATCACATTGACTTTGATTTCTCCCGGGTATTGCACCTTTTCTTGAATTTCTTCGGCGATTTCTTTTGCCAAAAGCACAGCTTCATCGTCATTGATAAGTTTTGCGTTAGCTATGACTCTAATTTCTCTTCCTGAGTTGATCGCATAGGCGTTTTTGATACCCTCTTTGCTTTTGGCTATATTTTCAAGCTCGGTAACTCTTTTTAAGAAAGCTTCAAGCACTTCGCGTCTAGCTCCGGGTCTTGCTGCACTTAAAGCATCAGCAGCACAAACAGCAGCTGATTCTACGCTTGTGGCTTCTTCATGTCCGTGATGTGCATAAATAGCATTAATCACAGCAGAATGTTCCTTATATCTTTTGCAAAGCTCTCCACCCAAATCCACATGAGAACCCTCAAAATCATGCGTCAAAGCCTTGCCTATATCATGCAAAAGCCCAGCTCTTCTTGCTAGTATCTCATCTCCCCCGCACTCAGCAGCGATGATACCAGCTAAATGAGCGACTTCTAAGGAGTGTGCAAGGGCATTTTGTCCATAGCTTGCTCTGTATTTGAGTTTGCCGATGAGCTTGACTATCTCAGGGTGCATTTTAGAAAGCCCTAGATCCATGATGATAGTTTGTCCTTCCTCTAACACGCTTTCATCAAATTCTTTGCATACTTTTTCGTGAATTTCTTCTATGCGTGCAGGCTGTATGCGTCCATCTTCAACCAAAAGTTCTATTACTCTTGTAGCAATGGCACGGCGATATAGGTTAAAACAACTTACGATAATAGCACCCGGAGTATCATCGATGATGATATCCACACCTAAGGTCATCTCCAAGCTTTTGACATTGCGTCCTTCTTTGCCGATAATGCGTCCTTTTAGTTCATCGTTTTTGATATTGACAACATTGATGAGCCTTTCAGCTGCAAATTCTCCAGCAAAACGAGAAGTTGCCTGAGCGATAATATAATTTGCCTTGCGTTTAGCCTCGCTTTTTGCTTCTTCTTCGTATTTTCTTACTATGTGTGCTATCCTTGCTCTTGATTTTTCTTCAACCTTTTGCAAGATGATATTTTCAGCCTCACTTTGAGTAAGTCCTGAGTAATGCTCTAAAACACGCAAGCTTTCATCAAGCTTGTTTTCATAATTTTTCTTTAAATTTATGCTCTCATCATAAAGATCTTGAGCGATTTTTTTCTTTTTTTCAAGCTCTTCGCTATCATCTTTAAGCCTTGCTTCCTTGCGTGTAAGCTCATCAAGCTTAAGGGAGTATTCTTTTTGAATTTTATGGCTTTTTTCTTCAAATTTCTTTTTTGCTTCAAATTCAGCCGTTGAAACCGAGTTTTTAGCGTCTTTTAGCACAAGTTCAGCCTCGTATTCTATGGCTTTTGCCTTTGCTTTGGCTTGCTCAACAAAGATATTGTAATTTGCATCATTGATCTTTTTGGCAACTAAATATCCTATCCCACCGCCTATGATAACGGCGATAAATGCAGTAAGTGTTATTAACATATCTTAACTCTTTCTTGAAATATTTTTTGTAGGGATTGATATAAAAATCAGCCTTTATATCATGATCTTGAGTTAAGCTTTGGTTTGTAAGTGCGTCAATACTTTGTATAAAAATAATTTTCACCTCATAAGAAAGCTCTGCAAAAAATCTATCATAAAAGCCTTTTCCATGGCCTATTCTTTTAAAATTTTTATCTACACCGATAACCGGCACGACAGCTAAGTCTATTTTTACTTTAGCAAAAGAATTAGCACATTGTCTAACCCCAAAATCGCCTTTTTTAAAAGGCATTCTTAATTTTACCATTTTTAAGCTTTTATCTTGCATAAAAGGAACAAAAAGAATGCAATTTTTACTCAAATTTTTTCTAAAACGCAATAAATTTGGCTCATAGGGCAGAGGGATAAAAATGAGAATGTTTTTTGACTTTGTGTTTTTAATGATTTTAGTGATTTCTTTATATATTTTAAAGTCAAAATGAAAGCGTTTTTGAGCGTGATTTTTGAGCCTTTGTTTTTGTTCTTTTCTAAAATTTTCTTTATCCATCTTTGCTTGCTCATTTAAAAAAATATGATAAAATTATACCTTAAATTTTTAAGTCTAACACAAGGAAAATCAATGTTTTTAAGAGCGGTTTTTGTCCTTTTTTTTCTTTTTATCTTTCAAGCTTGTGATAAAAAAGAAGAGCCTATGGATCAAAATATAACCATGAGCGCGGTTTTAGAGCAAGGAGAAAAGCTTAATTTTTCTTTGAAATTTACAAATGAAAAAGTTCTAGCCATTAATGCAGAGTCTTCAAGTGTGGTCTTTGAAAACGAACAAAAAGCAACTTTGTTTATGTTTTTTACAACTTGGTGCGAGCCTTGCACAGCACAAATCGTGAGCTTAAATAAGCTTAATGAAAAATACAAAGATAGTTTTAATGTCGTGGGTATCTTACTTGAGGATAAGAGTGATGAAGAAATCAATGCTTTTGTGCAAGAAAAGCAAATAAACTACGATATAGCCACAGGGGAGGGCAATTATCTTTTTGCAAAGAGCGTAGGAGGGATAAATGGCGTTCCTGTAATGGTGCTTTTTGATAGTAATGCTAAATTTGTAAAACAATACTTAGGCTTGATCCCTGAAGAAATGCTTGATATTGACATTCAAAAAGCGATTATGTGAGGAAATTTATGTTTGATTTTTTAAAAAAAACCTTTCAAATTAGGGCAAAAAATACAGATAAAATTTCTAAAGAAGAGCTTGAAGAAATACTCTTAGAAGCTGATGTGAGTTATGAAATCGTTGAAGAGATTATGTATTATCTACCGCCAAGTGAAGAGGTAAAAAAAGAAGACTTAGAACGGGTGATGCGTTCTTATTTTTTATATGAAAATAAAAAAGAAATTCAAGAAAAGCCCTTTGTAGAACTCATCTTAGGTGTAAATGGAGCAGGCAAAACAACCAGCATAGCCAAGCTTGCACATTTGTATAAAAAAGAAGAACAAAAAGTTATTTTAGGAGCTTGTGATACTTTTAGAGCAGGAGCGATAGAACAACTCAAGCTTTGGGCTACAAAAATAGGCGTTGAAATCGTTGCTAGCTCGCAAGGACATGATCCATCAGCTGTGGCTTTTGACTGCATTTCTAAGGCTAAGGCAAAGGGGTATGACCGAGTCATCATCGATACAGCTGGGCGTTTGCAAAATCAAAAGAATTTAGCCTCTGAGCTTGAAAAAATCGTTCGAATTTGTGCTAAGGCAATGCCAAATGCCCCGCACCGAAAAATTTTGGTTCTTGATGGCACTCAAGGCAATGCAGCGATCCTGCAAGCAAAGGCTTTTAATGAGCTTGTCAAGCTTGATGGAGTGATCATCACAAAGCTTGATGGCACAGCAAGAGGAGGGGCGTTATTTAGCGTGGCAAGAGATTTGGAACTGCCTATACTTTATGTGGGTGTGGGAGAGGGTATGAATGACTTGCTTGAGTTTCATAGAGATATTTTTATCAAGGACTTACTCGCTTTGATCTTTGCTTAGCGTATGTTTTCTTGCAAAAATAATCTCCACAGCTTCTATAATCTCACTTGACATTTTCGCTAAGAAACTCGTATCATTGAGCAAGGAAATACCTTGAGTTGGTGTAATTTTATTTTCTTTGATGAGTTTTTCCGTTTTTTTGAGGCTATTTTCATCAAGCTCTCTAAGTATTTCTTTTGCCTTATCAAAATTTTGAATGATCAAAGCTCTTTTTTCATCTTCGCTAAGCCTAAGTTCTTCAATGCTTCTTAAAAGCTCCGCTGCATTTGATCTTAACTCATCATATTCTTGGGCAAGGTATAAATTTGAAGCATTGGAGTATTTTTTGATATTAGCTTGAATGATTTTAAGATCCTTGGTTGCTTCTGAAATATTTTTTGCTCCAAGTTTGAGCCTAAAAATTTCATGGTTTTTATCCTCATCTTCTATATAAATTTGAGCCTTAGTAGAAAAGTCGATGATGGCTTCAAAAAGTACTTTGATCCTGTTTTGATAGAGATAATCTAGGTTGATATTCTTACTGAACCATTTTTTGTTTTTAAGAATTTCAGCAAAGCTTTTATCACTTTTTATATCTCTTCTTGAAAAGCCCAAGGTGTGTGCGATGATGGCAAAAGCATTGTTATAAAGGTGTTCGCTTTCCTTGTATAAGGCTTCAAGGGCTGTATCACTAAAGCTTACAAGGTTTGCATCAAGATAAAGAGGCTTATCTTTATTTTTATCAACAGGGGCTTTGATGATTTTATCTAGCAAGGCTACGATTTGGCTTGTGAAAAAAGAAAATAAAATCACAGCGATAAGATTAAACAAGGTATGAAATAAAGCCGTTTTTAAGGCTAAATTTTCTATGCCAAACAAAGAGGATATAAGATTGATCAAATCCACAAAATAAGGAAAAATAGCGATCACGATGATAGCGATACCAAAGTTAAAAATGCAGTTTGCAACGGCTAGCTTTTTACCCTCGATATTTGTACTAAGGCTTGCTAAAAGTGCGGTAACTACGCCTCCAACGCTGGTTCCAAGTGTGGCGGCAAGGGAGTTTTCAAGGCTGATTTGATTTGAAAGTAAGGCAGCGATGATAAGAGCTATGGTTGCTGTGCTTGATTGAATCACTCCTGTGAGTAAAGCACCAAGTCCAAGAAAGATGATCACTCCTTTAAAGCCGGTAAAATCAAATTTAGAAAAGTCTAAAACTTCCTTAAAATCCTCAAAACCGCTCTTAATATAATCAACGCCCAAAAAGAAAAATCCAATGCCGATAAATATATTTCCAAGCCCTTTAAAAAGGCTATCTTTTTGAAAAAAGAGCAAAACTCCGCTGATGATAAGAGGGATAGCAAGCATTGAAATTTTCATACTTGTAAGCCCAACGATGAGCCAAGAACTTGCCGTGTTTCCTAAATTTGCGCCAAAAATGATGGCAATTCCTGAGCCAAGAGAGATAAGTCCAGCACTTAAAAAAGAAATGCTGATAACACAAACTAACGATGAGGACTGCATTATGGTTGTGCTAATAACACCAAAAATGATACTTTTAAGCTTGGTGCTTGTTGATTTGGCAAGGATTTTTTCAAGCAAGCCACCGCTAAAGGACTTAAAGCCACTGCTTAAATTTGTCATTCCTATGAGCAAAATCGCAACCCCAGCTAAGATAGTCGCAAGCTTATCATATAAAACTAAAGTGTAGCACAAAGCTACGATGAAAATAAACCAAAAGCCATAATAGAGATTTTTAAAACCTGCTTTTTCTTCTTGCACGCATTTTCCTAGTTTTGTTTTAGTCTTTGAAATTCATTCATAAGTTCATTTCTTAGCTCATCGGCTTTTTCTTCGCCGTTTTTAAGGTATTTGAGCAAAATTTCTTCAAGTTCTTTAAGAAAAGAAAAAAGTTCATTTTGCCAAATTTCATCATTTTTTTTACTTAAATTCATAGTTTGTATGAAAGTAAGCTTGCGGTTTAGATCGCTGATAAGCTCTAAATATTCATCTTTTAAATCACTTTGCACTAAGGCATTTTCATCATTTTTGATCTCTTCTTTTAAAGAGCTTAGCTTTGAAGCGATAAAATCGCAAAACTCAGGGTAAATTTCCACCTTTGGCAAGGCACTTAACTCACGCTCATCGATTTGCAAGGTAAGCTTTTTGATCACAAAATAAAGCATTAAAAAAGCAAACGCAGCCAAAAATAAATAAAAAGCTATCATTTAAAATCCTGTCCCCTATAAGGCTCGCACTCAAAGCCCTCTCTTAAAAGTTTATACATGCCACCTTTTAAATTTGTTACCTCTATACCAAGCTTTGCCTTGATCAAATGTGTCGCAACATGACTTCTAAAGCCACTTGCACAAATTAATGCTATAGGACGGCTAAAATCAGCAAGCCTTTTAAATTCGCTTAAAAATTCAGGATTTGGCGAGCCGTTGTTTTGGTTAAAGCTCAGCAAAATCGCGTCTTTGATCACGCCTGTTTGTCTCCATTCGTGTTTGTTTCTTATGTCAAAAATTTGATAAGCTCCTAAAATTTCAGCATCAGCATCAACGCTTAAGATCACTTAAAAGCCTTGATGATCATTTTGTTTAATGCCGCATTAAAAGCACTTGGATCTTCAAGACCCATGCCCTCGCTTAGCTTAGCCATGCCTAAAACCAAATTTGCAAGATCAGGGATAAAGCTTTCATTTTGCTTAAGAAGCGTGAAAATTTCATGCTTTGGATTAAGCTCGAGTATAGGCTTGATATTTTGTTCTTGTCCCATTTGCTTTAAAAGCTGTTGCATAGCAAAATCAGGCTTGTTTTTATCATAAACTATACAACTTAAACTTCCTCCAAGCCTTGAAGTCGCACGCACATCTTCAACCTCATCTTTTAAAAGCTCTTTAAATTTAGTCAAAATCGGTGCAAAAGCAAGCTTTTCTTCATCACTTAGTTCATCTTGAAGTTCAACTTGGTTAATCGCGCTAAATTTAAGCCCCTCAAACTCAGGCAAAGTAGGACTTATAATGCTATCAATATCCTCATCAAGTAAAAGCACTTCAAGCCCTTTATCTTTATAGCTTTCAAGCAAAGGCGAGTTGCGAAGTAAATTTTCGTTATTTCCTGTGATATAAAAAATTTCTTTTTGATCTTCTTTCATTCTTGACTTATACTCTTCTAAGCTTGTGAGTTCCTTTGAATGCGTGGATTTAAAGAGCATGAGCTTTAAAAGATTGTCCCTTTCAGCCCCAAAGCCATAAAGTCCCTCTTTTAGCACCTTGCCAAAAAGCAAGAAAAATTCTTTGTATTTTTCGCTTTCTTTTTCTTTAAGCCTAGCAAGCTCGTTTAAAATCTTTTTCACGCTTGCTTCTTGCACGGCTTTTAAGATCACATTTTCTTGTAAAATTTCACGGCTTACATTTAAAGGAAGCTCCTCAACATCGACTATCCCACGCACAAAACGCAGATAAGTTGGCAAAAGCTCCTTATCATCATCGCTTATAAAAACCCTTTTCACATAAAGCTTTAAACCACTTTTATAATCCACACGAAACAAATCATAAGGAGCAAAACTTGGGATAAAAAAGAGCGTGTTATACTCAAATTTACCCTCGCTTTTAGTGTGGATATAAAGCAAAGGCTTGTGTGAGTCGTTAAAATTCTGCTCGTAAAATTTCTCATAGTCTTCGGCTTTTAGCTTGGCTTTGTTTTGTCTCCAAAGTGCTGTGGCTGTGTTGATTTGAACGATTTTAAGCTCTTTTTTAGGCTCTATGCCTTGCTTTTTTTCTTCTTCATTTAAAGGCAAAAACTCTTCTCTTTCCATAAAGATAGGAAATTGAATGTGATTAGAGTATTTTTCCACTATATTTTCTATGCGGTAAGGGTTTAAAAACTCCTCATCTTTTAAATGAAGCGTGATACTTACACCTTGAGTGTCTTTTTGGGCTTCGCTTATTTCATATCCGCTTGCATCTGAACTCCACAAATACGCCTTATCATCAAGTGCTTTTTTGCTAAGAACCTCGACCTTGCTAGCCACCATAAAAGCGGAGTAAAAGCCCACGCCAAACTGCCCGATGAGTTGTGAGTCTTTTTTGGCGTCTCCGCTTAAGTTTTCTAAAAAGCTTTTTGTGCCACTTTTTGCTATAGTTCCTAGATGATTGATAAGATCGTCTTTATCCATGCCTATGCCATTATCGCTGATAGTAAGCGTTTTAGCATTTTGATCAAATTTAATGTCTATTCTTGGGCTAAATTCAAGCATTTTGTATTTATCATCGCTTACGCTAAGATAGCTAAGTTTGTCTAAGGCATCGCTTGAGTTAGAGATAAGCTCTCTTAAAAAAATCTCTTTATTTGAGTATAAAGAGTGAATCATTAGCTGTAAAAGTTGATTAACCTCGGTTTGAAACTGCATTTTTGAACCTTTTGTTGTATTAAAAATAAAACTATTATTGTAGCAAAAATTTAGAAAATTTAGCTAAAAAAGCCCTCATACAAGATAAATTTTTATTTATTTTTACTTTGTGTGAATTTTACACATATTTATAATTATTTTCATAATTTAAAAATAAAATAAGATAAAATGACTATAATTTTATTCACTTTAAAATTTTTCAAAAAGGAGTTCATTGTATGGAACATAAAATACTAAGACGGGGGGGGCATTTAGTATTTGTGCGGCTTTAGCGTTAAGTCTTGCAAATGCAGAAGAAAAAGCAGTTCTTGAAGCTTCGGTCGTTTCGGCCACAGGCTATGAACAAGATATCAAAAATGCACCTGCTAGCATCTCAGTTATCACAAAAGAAGACATTATCAACAAGCCTATAAGGGATCTTGGAGATATAGTTCAAGAAGTTCCCGGAGTTACTACAACTGTAGCTAAAACAGGAGCTCAGGACATACAAATTCGTGGTATGAGTAGCTCTTATACGCTTATACTTGTTGATGGTAAGAGGGTAAATGTCTCAAAGGGCTTTGATGGCAATGGTTTTGATAGCACATCAGGGTCTATCCCTCCTGCTTCTATGATAGAAAGGGTTGAGGTGATTAGAGGACCTGCTTCTATCATTTATGGAAGCGATGCTATGGGAGGTGTGATAAATATTATCACTAAGAAAAATGCAGATAAGGCAACAGGAAGCATAAGTCTTGAAACTCGTTTGCAAGAACATGGAGAAACTTGGGGCAATACCTATGGTTTTAATGGCGCTATTTTTGCTCCTCTTGATGATAAAATCACTATCAATATAAGAGGTAAATACTACTATGGCGAAAGAAATACCTTTTATAAAAAAGATATTCCGGGTTATAATTTAAACGCAGAAAGTGCTACAGCTAAAAGAAATCCTTTTACTTCTCATAGTCCAACAGGCTATAAAAATGCAAGCGTAGGAGGACGCACGACTTATAAACTTAATGATGAAAATACCTTTTATGCAGACTTTGAGTATAATTTCCAAAGACTAGGTTCTTTAAATACCTCAAGTAATAGCATTACGGCTATAAGAGATTATGATAAGTATTCTTTTGTGCTTAATCATGACGGGGATTATAATTTTGGTAAATTTAACAACTATTTGCAATACAATATCACAAATCGTATACCTCATAGTAGCGTTCCTGTTGGAGGAAGTGCTGGTATACCAAATCGTAAGGCTTTAACAGAAAATCAAGTCGCAGCTTATGGGACAACTTTTACTAAGAATTTGGACTTTGGATCTTATGGTTCAATGATCTTAAATTTAGGTCCAAATTTTAACTATGAAAGACTTATGAAAAGAGATGATGCTTTTGATAAAGATGCTTGGCAGATAGCTGTTTTTGGCGAGGGAGAGTATTTTATCAATGAGCTTGTATCAACAACTTTAGGTGTTCGTGTGAATAAAGTAGAAACTTATGGCACTTATGCTAATCCAAGAGCTTATGTTAATTTTTATGTGCTTGAAGGACTTACGATAAAAGCTGGACTTGCTAGCGGGCTTCAAGTGCCTCAACTTTCAACAAGATATGACGGACTTTATGAAAGTAGCACGGATAGAAATGGCAATACGACGGATTATTACGGAAATACAGGATTAAAACCTGAGCAAAGCTTAAGCTATGAGCTTGGTGGTATTTTAGAAACACCTTTTGCTAACTTCTCTTTAACAGGATTTATCACGGATTTTACCGATGCTATAGGCTCAAGAACTTATGCACAAAATCAAAATTTACCTAATAATTACGGAATTTGTGGTAGCAATCAATGCTCTATTTATGAAAATATAAGTAAAGCTAGAACTCAGGGCGTAGAGTTTTCTTTGCAGTCAAAGGCTTTACTGAGTGATTTTATCCCTAGAGGTATTTTTGTAGATATTAACTATGCTTTAACAGATACTGATCAAAGAAGCGGAGATAGAAAGGGCAAACCACTAAACAATGTTCCTTTACACAATCTTTCAGGTAAAATTTCTTATAAGGGCGAATCTTGGGGTTCATATCTTAGATATGTGGGTAAATACAAAACTCCAACCTTTGGCTCACATACTGCAAATGTAGGTCCTGGAAGATGGTATAAGGATATGCACACTGTGGATTTGGGAGCTGATTATCGCTTCAAAAATGGTATCAGTATAAGTGCTGTGGTAAATAACCTCTTGGATAAGGATTATGTAGATTATGTCGTGTATCAAGGCACAAGAGGACAAAGCTATACAAATAACTACCAAAGAATGATACCGGGACGAAATTTCTGGCTTAATATTAGAGCTGATTTTTAGATCGAAGAGTTTTTCCTTTACTGAAGTTCAAGGTGTTTTATAAGCACCTTGAACTATTTCTACACTATAAACAAAGATTAATTTTGTGTTGCAAAACGCATGATATCATTATAAGTAGCAAAGATCATAAGACTTAAAAGCAAGGCTAAACCTGTATAGCTTAGGTATTCAAAGGCTTTTGGCGGTACTTTTCTTTTAAAGCAAAGCTCATAGAGATTAAATAAAATATGTCCTCCATCAAGCATAGGGATAGGTAGGAGGTTGAGTAAGCCAAGATTTATAGAAATAAGAGCCGTGATAAAAAACAGGGTCGAAAGACTTATAGAACTTGCTTTTGAAGTGATATCAACTATAGAAATAACTCCGCCTAAATTTTTAGCTTCAATTTCTCCATTAATGAGCTTTAAAAGACCCTTAAGTATAAGGCTTGAGGTATTTAAACTTTCTTTAAAGGCATAGCTAAAACTATCAAGCCCTGTGTGATAGATCATCACTCTTTGCGTGCTTGGTGCTATGCCAAGTAGGGGTTTTTGTATCTTTTGACCAAAGTCATTATAAGCCTCGCCTATGTTTGGCGTAACATTAAAATGTAAAATTTCCCCAGCTCTTTTTACCTCGATAAGTAAATTTGTATCTTTAACAAGAGGAGCTATGGTATCAAAGCTTGGGGTTAAAACCCCATTGATACTTACGATCTCATCATTTGCTCTAATGCCTGCTTCAAAGGCTGCACTTTTTTCGCTAAAACCCCCAACAACAGAAGCTGGCTTTAAAGTGCCTAGAAAACCTATACATATAAAGAGTAAAAAGGCTAAGAAGATATTAAAAAAAGGACCTGCAAATAAAATATAAATTTTTTGTAAAGGACTTAAGACGCTGTAACTATCCTTTTCGAATACTTGCTTGCTTGGATTTAAGTCCTCTTGTCCTTTGAGCTTGACATAACCTCCAAAGGGTAGGGCTGATAGGCGGTATTTGGTGTTTTTAAATTCTTTCTCCACAAGGGCATTTCCAAAGCCTATACTAAAGACTTCTACCTTAACACCTAAGGATTTTGCGGCTAAAAAATGTCCAAGCTCATGAAAAAAGATCAAAAAAGAAATCACTAAAAGCGTGATCAAAAACTCAAATGAATAAAAATACATGCCTATTGCTAGTATGCTTAGTAAAAATAATAAAGATTTCATGACTTTGCCTTTAGGTGTTTAAGATAAGCAAGGATATATTCAAAACCTGAATAAAGCGTTAAAATAAGGGCGATGAAAAGAAGACCTTGTCCTAAAAACCAGTCCATACACAAAAAGATAATAGCACTCATTTGAAAGGCTGTTTTTAGTTTTCCAGCAAAAGAAGCACTCACATCTAAATTTTCGCTTACCATGACAACACGAAAACCTGTGATAAAAAACTCTCTAACCAAGATAAGATAGATGATCCAAGCATTTGCTCTATCTAAGATCAACAAGCCCAAAAAAGCCGCTAAAACAAGCATTTTATCAGCTAAGGGATCAAGTATAGCACCAAGTTTAGTTTTTTGTCCCCAAGCTCTAGCGATAAAACCATCAAAAAAATCTGTTAAAGCAGCGACAGAAAAGGTTAAGGCTGTAAAATAATTTATCCAGCTTTGATGAATATTTGCAAAATGATAGGTCATCAAAAAAAAGAGCAAAGGAGCTAAAACCATGCGAATGCAGGCTAAGAGATTAGGTAAATTCATCAAGGACCTTAGATTGATTTGAAGTTAGGATTTTAGCAAAAAAGATTGAATTTTTGGTAAATTGAGCTTTGTTTTCGTGATAGGGTTTTTATTCAAAAATTTCAGGCTTTAGCTTCATCATCAAAGAAAAGACGGCTATACAAGCTTGAGTTTGCATAAAAGCTCTATCTCCTTGCAAATTTAAACACTCTTGCAAATAAGAGCCGTCCTTATACATAGCTCCTATATAAACAGTTCCTGAAGCAGTGCCTTTGTCAGCATTTTCCCCCACAACCCCACTTGTCGCAAGAGCAAAATCACAATTTGAAATTTTAAAAATCCCTTTAAGCATAAAATACACGCATTTTTCGCTATATTCTCCACCATGTTCTAAGACACTTTCGCTAATGCCTAGCCACTCATGTTTTAAACGATTTGAATAGCTTATGACAGATCCTTCAAAGCAAGAACTCACACCATGTATCTTTGTAAGCTCACTTGCACAAAGTCCTCCTGTGCAACTTTCTGCAAAAGAAATTTTAAGCTCATTTTCAAGAAGTTTGTTTGCAATGAGTTCTAGTAAATTATCTCCTAAGATAAATTTTGTTCCAAAAAGTTTTTTTGTTGCTTGTAAGAAAGTTTGAAGTTTTCCAAACTGATACTGCGTAGCCTTTACGAGCGTGAGATTTTTCAAAATTTCACTTGTTTGAATACTTACTTCATAAGATTTTGATAAGGTTTCAAGCAGAATTTTTGCACCTTGTTTATCTGTATCTTGAAGATAAAAATATTCAAATTTTGTTTGAATTTCTCCAAGCAAACTTGGTAGCTTATCGCCCACTTCTGTTCTGATGACATTGATTTTACAATTTTGAATTTGGGTTAAAAAACTATCTTTTCTAAACTCTAGAGCTTTTTGAGGCACAAGAATTTCATCTTGAAGCACTAAGGTATCTTCGTTGAGCGTGGCAAGGATTTTAGTTGTGATATGGTATTCTTCCTTATCGACGAAAATACTTATAAATTCATAATCAGCAAATAGTTTTCCAAGAATAAAGGGTAAATTTTTATCATTTTTTTCTAAAATCTTTATATCTTTTATTTGTTTAAATTTTTCTTTATATGTCCTTTTAATGTAGGATTGATAGATTTCATGGTTAGCAAGTTCTTCGCCGATGATAAAAAGGAGATGATTCATTATAAATTTCCTTGTTTTTTCCTCAAATTATATCTAAATTTAAAGTCAAATTTAAAGCATTTTAAAGTAAAATTAGTCTTTTAATTTTCAAATTTGAGGTTAGCTATGGATTATAAAGATACCTTGCTCTTGCCATATACAGACTTTGCTATGAGGGCAAATTTAAGCGAGGGCGAGCCAAAGATTTTTGAAAAATGGTTTAAGGATAATTACGCTTATGAAAAGATGAAGGCCAAAAGAAAAGATGCTGTAAAAAGCTTTATTTTGCACGATGGCCCTCCTTATGCAAACGGACATATTCATCTAGGTCATGCTCTGAATAAGATCCTAAAAGAAACCATTATAAAAACGCATTATTTTAACGCAGAAGCCGTGCGTTTTACTCCGGGCTGGGACTGTCACGGTCTTCCCATAGAACAGCAAGTTGAAATTAAGCTAGCAGCTAAGAAAAAAGAACTTAGCATAAAAGAGCTTAGAGAGCTTTGCAGAAAACACGCTGAGGAGTTTATAGACATTCAAAGAGCTGAGTTTAAAAGTCTTGGGGTCATTGCTGATTGGGACAGGCCTTATATCACTATGGATTTTAAATTTGAAGCTGATATTTACCGCCTCTTGTGCGAACTAGCTAAAAAGGGGCTTTTGGTGCAAAGACATAAGCCTGTTTTTTGGAGCTGGGCTGCTAGATCAGCTTTGGCAGAAGCTGAGGTTGAGTATGAGGATAAGGAGGATTATTCTATCTTTGTGGCCTTTGATTTAGATGAGAGCTCTTGTGCTAAGCTTGGGGTTTCAAAGGCAGCTGCTGTTATTTGGACTACTACGCCTTGGACCCTGCCAGCTAATCAAGCCATAGCCTTAAATCCAAACGAAGGCTATGTTTTAACAAGGGAGGGTCTAATCTTTGCTAAGCCCTTGCTTGAAAGCCTAGCTCAAAAAGAGCTTACTAAGGGCGAGATCGTGAAAGAATTTAAGGCAAGCGAGCTTGAAAATTTAAATGCTATCAATCCTCTTAATCAAAGAAGTTCAAGGCTTATTTTAGGTGAGCATGTTTTGATGGACGGAGGCACAGGGCTTGTGCATACTGCTCCAGGACACGGCGAGGATGATTATTATGCTTGTTTAAAATATGATATAAAAATGATCATGCCTGTTGATGATGGGGGGCTTTATGATGAGACTTTAAGAACTGAAAAGCTTATGCCAGAATCCTTGCTTGATGAGTTTATAGGACTTCATATCTTTAAGGCTAATGAGAGAATTTTAGAGCTTTTGGGTAAAAACTTACTTTCTAGTTCTAAATTTATACACTCATATCCCTTTTGCTGGAGGACACATAAGCCTGTGATTTTTAGAGCTACTAAGCAATATTTTATCGCAATGGATGAGAAAAAATTAAGCGGACAAAGCTTAAGAGAACTTGCCTTAGATGAAATTTCAAAGACTAAATTTTATCCTCAAAGCGGGATTAAACGCATAGGCTCTATGGTGCAAAAACGCCCTGATTGGTGTATTTCAAGGCAAAGGGCTTGGGGAACGCCAATAGCCTTTTTTAAGGATAAAACAAGCGGGGAGCTTATCTTAGATGAGAAGCTTTTAGAGCATATTGCTAATATTTTTGAAAAACAAGGAGCTGATGCTTGGTGGCAGCTTAGCACAGAAGAGCTTTTGCCAGCTCATTTAAAATACGATCCCTCAAAATTAGAAAAAATTTATGATATTTTGGATGTGTGGTTTGATAGTGGAAGTACTTGGAACGGGGTTTTAAGGGCTAAAAATTACGAGGCTGGGGATTTTCCTGCAAGTATGTATTTAGAGGGAAGCGATCAGCACAGAGGCTGGTTTCAAAGCTCGCTTTTGCTAAGCTGTGCGGTGAATGAAAAGGCTCCTTATAAGGCTATTTTAACCCACGGCTTTACCATAGACGAAAAGGGTCAAAAAATGAGCAAGAGCAAGGGTAATGTGATTGATCCTAAGGATATTGCAAGAGATTATGGGGTTGAAATTTTAAGGCTTTGGATCTTGCTAAGTGATTTTACAAGTGATTTAAAAATATCTCAAAATATCTTAAAACAAGTTGCCGAGCAATATAGAAAAATAAGAAATACCATAAGATTTTTACTTGCTAATACTAATGATTTAGAGTTCTTAGAAACAAAGCATTTTAAGCTTTTAGATCAGTGGATCTTAGCTCGTGCAAGCAAGCTTTTTAAAGAGGTTAAGCAAGGCTTTGATAATTACGAATACGCCAAGGGCTTTAATGCTCTTTTAAATTTTTTAACTAGCGATTTAAGTGGGATCTATCTTGATGTATGCAAAGATAGGCTTTATTGTGAGGCTAAGAGTTCTGAAAAAAGACTAGCCGCACAATCTGCTATGGCTTTAATTGCTAAAAGATTGCTTATTTTACTTGCTCCAAGCCTTACTTACACTGTAGATGAGGCCTTAGGGCATTGTAATCCCATCATCAAGGGCAGGGCAAATGATGTCTTTGATTTAGTCTTTGAAGAAGAGCTAGAATATGAATTTAAAGAAGATAGCGAGCTTTTGCTTGAAAGTAGGGAAAAGTTCTTAGAGCAAATTGACGCTCTTAAAAAGGAAAAAAAGATTAAATCCACTTTAGAATTAAGCCTTCAAAGCTCATCAAAAGAGCTTTTAAGCTATGATTTAGATGAGCTTGAGGATTGGTTTTTGGTAAGCAAGATTGAAGGCCTTGATGAAAATAGCGAAGCCTTGGCTGAATTTAGCGTAGGAGATCTTAAATTTAAGCTTGTAAGAACAAGGGAGTGTAAGTGTCCTAGGTGTTGGAAATTTAAAGCAAAGGCAGAAAATGAGCCTTGTACTCGCTGTAAAGAGGTGCTAAATGCTTGAAAAAGAAATACCAACTAGCCTAGTAATCATCACCATAGTGGTGATTTTTAGCCTTAGTTTTATATTAGCTATTTTGATTAAAAAGGGAAGAAAATGATAAGCTTAAAAGAGGCTTTAACATACTCAAAAGAAGAACTAAAAGAGCTTAAAAAAGAGCTAAATTTAAGAGCTTTAAAGCAAAAAGAGCTTGGAGCTTATGTCGAGCAGTTTTTAGCAGAGCCTTTGAGCGAGGTTGAAGAAAGCGGAGTTCCTATTGCTATTAAGGATAATATCAGCGTTAAGGGCTGGGAGCTAACTTGTGCGAGTAAGATCTTGCAAGGCTACATCGCCCCTTATGATGCGACAGCCATTGTAAATTTAAAGCAAAATGGTTTTGTGCCCTTTGGACGCACCAATATGGACGAATTTGCTATGGGAAGTTCTACGGCTACTTCATGTTATGGCAAAACCCTTAATCCTTTAAATTTAAGCAAGTCTCCTGGCGGAAGTAGCGGAGGAAGTGCTGCTGCTGTGGCTAGTGGCTTAGCCTTAGCAAGTCTAGGAAGTGATACAGGAGGATCAGTTCGCCAGCCAGCTGCTTTTTGTGGCTGTGTGGGTCTTAAGCCAAGTTATGGCAGAGTGAGCAGATACGGCCTTGCAGCGTATTCTTCAAGCTTAGATCAAATCGGGGTTTTAGCTAGAAGTGTCGAAGATGCAGCCCTTTTGTATGATGCTATTGCAGGACACGATGAAAAAGATAGCACCAGTGCTAAGCTTGATTTTATCAAAACAGCCCCAAAGTTAAATGCAAATAAGAACTTTAATATTATCGTTATTGAAAATTACATAAATGAGGCAAGCGAGGAGGTAAAAAAGGCTCTTTTAAAAGCAGTTGATATGCTAAAAGCAGCAGGACATAGCATAATTTATAAAAACTTACTTGATTTTAAATATGACATAGCAGCTTATTATATCATCGCTACAGCTGAAGCAAGTGCGAATTTAAGCAGGTATGACGGCATTCGCTACGGACAAAGGGCGAGGGATTTTAAAAATCTTAAGGATTTATATGTAAATACCAGATCTCAGGGCCTTGGCGAGGAGGTTAAAAGAAGGATCTTGCTAGGCTCTTTTGTGCTAAGTAGTGGCTATTATGATGCTTATTATATCAAGGCCTTAAAGGCAAGAGCCTTGATAAGAGCTAAGTATGAGGAGCTTTTTAAAGAAGGTGAGCTTATCTTTATGCCTGTAAGTCCTACCACAGCCTTTGGCTTTGAGAGTAAAAAAAGTCCTATGCAGGTGTATTTAGAAGATATTTATACAATTTCTGCAAATCTTGCAGGACTTGGGGCTATTTCTGTGCCTATTGCTAAGGATAAGGAAGGGCTTAATATCTCAGCTCAGCTTCTTTGCAAGGCCTTTGATGAGCAAAGCTTACTTGATGGGGCATTGAGTTTAGAAAATATAATAAAAAATGCCTGAGCTTTTGAAACCTTTAAGCAATGCAAATAGGCTATAATAATAAAATTTAAGCTTTAAGGAGGATAGATGAGGATTGTAAAAAGAGCCTTAACCTTTGAAGATGTGCTTTTGCTCCCTGCTTATTCAGAAGTTTTACCTAAAGATGTTGATATTAAAAGTAAGCTCACTCAAAAAATAACCCTAAATATGCCTATCATTTCAGCTGCTATGGACACGGTTACTGAACACCGTGCAGCAATTACCATGGCTAGGCTTGGAGGGCTTGGGATTATCCATAAAAATATGGACATTGCTTCTCAGGCAAGAGAGGTAAAACGCGTTAAAAAAAGTGAAAGTGGGGTTATTTTTGATCCTATATTTATAGACGCAAAAGCTAAGGTGCGTGAAGCCTTAGAGCTTATGGCAGAATATAGAATTTCAGGTGTTCCTGTTGTCAATAAAGAAAAAAAACTTATAGGTATTTTAACAAATCGTGATTTAAGATTTGAGACAAATTTAGACAATCTAGTTGAAGCAGTGATGACAAAGCCGCCTCTCATCACAGCTTTAAAGGGTTGCACCCTTGATGATGCAGAAAGGATTTTTAGTAAAAATAAGGTTGAAAAATTACCTATCGTTGATAAAAATGGGCGTTTAGAGGGGCTTATTACGATAAAAGATCTTAAAAAACGCAAAGAATATCCAAATTCAAACAAAGATGCTTTTGGGCGTTTGGTTGTCGGTGCTGCTGTTGGTGTTTATCAAATGGACAGAGTTGATGCCTTGGTGGAAGCTGGGGTGGATATTGTAGTATTAGATAGCGCTCATGGACATTCAAAGGGTATCATTGATACGGTAAAAGCGATAAAGGAAAAATACAAAAATCTAGAGCTTATAGCAGGCAATGTCGCTACAGCAGCTGCTACAAAAGCCTTATGTGAAGCAGGTGCTGATGTTGTGAAAGTGGGCATAGGTCCTGGAAGTATTTGTACCACACGCATTGTTTCAGGTGTTGGAGTGCCTCAAATTTCAGCTATTGATGAGTGTGCGAGTGAGGCTAAAAAGCATGGGGTAAGTGTTATAGCTGATGGGGGTATTAAGTATTCAGGCGATATCGCAAAGGCTATTGCCGTTGGTGCAAGTTCTGTTATGGTGGGTTCGCTTTTGGCAGGAACTGATGAAAGCCCGGGAGAGCTTTTTACCTATCAGGGAAGACAGTATAAGAGCTATCGCGGTATGGGTTCGCTTGGAGCTATGCAAAAGGGAAGTTCAGATCGTTATTTTCAAGAAGGAACAGCTAGTGAAAAGCTCGTGCCAGAGGGCATTGAGGGGCGTGTGCCTTATACAGGGAGTATAAGAGGGGTCATTCATCAGCTTTTAGGAGGTCTTCGCTCTTCCATGGGTTATGTTGGGGCTAAGGATATTGCTAGTTTTCAAGAAAAGGCTGAATTTGTTGAGATCACAAGTGCTGGACTCAAGGAAAGTCATGTTCATGATGTGTTTATCACTCAAGAAGCACCAAATTATAAGGTAAGTAATTAATGAGTTTTGAAGAAAAATGTAAAAAAGCTAACGAAGCTCTTGAAAAGCTTAATAACAATGAGCTTAGCCTTGATGATAGTGTAAAAATCTATAAAGAAGGACTTAAAAATATCAAAGAAGCAAGAGAAATTTTAGAAAAAGCAAGGCTTGAAGTGGAGCAAATCGATGAGTAAAATCGCTGCTTTACAGCTTCCAACACTTTCTTTGAGTAATTCAAGGCTTGATTATTATCTTAAGATCGCAAGGGATAATGACGCTAGGCTTGTTGTTTTAGGCGAATATGTGTTAAATAGCTTTTTTACAGAGCTTTTGAGTATGCCTCGCACCATGATAAAAGAACAAAGTTTAAGCAAAAAAGAAAGCCTTATAGAGCTTGCAAAAAGATACGAGCTTCAAATTCTCGCACCCTTTGTGGAAGTTGGGGCAAGATCTTTTAAAAAGCTTTGTTTAAGTGTAGATCAAAATGGCATAAAAAGCTATGAACAGCAAATTTTAATGCCTTATGAGCATTGGAATGAGGAAAAATTTTTTTCTAACAAATGTGAAAAATTAAAACTTTTTACTTTTTCTTATAATGAACTTAAATGTGCTTTAATGTTTGGTTTTGAAGTGCATTTTGATGAGTTTTGGCAAGAAGTAAGAGCTAAGAAAGTAGATCTTGTCATCGTGCCTTGTGCTTGTGCGTTTAATTCTCAGCAAAGATGGCTTGAGCTTTTAAAAACTAGAGCTTTTTTAAATTCTGTAAATATCCTTAGGATAAACCGCATAGGAACTTTAAAAACCCCACATAGTGAGCAAGAATGGTATTTTTACGGGGATACTTTTTTTATTAATGCTTATGCAGAGCTTGTTGATAAGCTTGGCGATAAGGAAGAAATGCTTATCATTGAGCCTAGTAAAGCAGATGAAGCAAGAAAATTATGGGGCTTTGAAAAGCTTATAAAAAAACATTCAAAAGCTTAGTAAGGAAAAGCATGAATACTATCTTGCAAAACAATATCAATGCCCTAGCAAGTGGGACAAACAAACCCTTAGCTCAAAAGTTGCTTGTTTTGCTTGATAGAGGTTTTACTCGTTTTTTTCTTGATGAACATAACAATATCTTTGATAAGAAAAAACAAAGCTTTTTTTATGAGAATTTAGCCGATGAACTAACTTTTTTTGAGCAAAAAATTCTTCATGCGAGTTTTAGATATCCTATTCTTTTCCTTTATGGTATAGGTAATGGTCTTTTGCTTCAAAATTTAGCTCATGGGGGGGGGCATTATAGCCGTATTTTTGTATTTGAGGAAGAATTAGAGCTTATTGCCTTAGCTTTAAGCGTGGTTGATCTAAGTAAGGAACTTTCACAAGGAAGTATTCATATCTTAGATATGCAAGAAGATAAGAGACAAATACAAGCTTTAATGCTTTTTGACCATAAAAACAATATAGAATATTTAAGTTTATATGAACTTTTTATCACTAATTTTTATTATGAGAACTTTTATAAAGAAAAATACTTACTAGCTGATGAGTTTTGTAAGGAATGCATTTTTTTGGTATCAAGTCCTTTTCTTAAACATAAGTCTTTGTATTTTACCTCTTATGAACATATCTTACTTAACACCCCAGCCATGCTTGAAAATATCCCTTTTCAAAGGCTTTTAAGCCAGAGAAAGAATAAATTTGAAAATGCTGTGGTTGTGAGTGCTGGTCCCTCGCTTGCCAAACAGCTTGATTTACTTGCAAAATATCAAGATAAGCTTGTGATTTTTGTTGCTGATGGTGCTTTGAAAAGCATGGAAAATGCAGGCATTAAGCCTGATTATGTGTTAAATATTGATCATACGAATAGGGCTTTGAAATTTTTTGATCCTGATTTAAAGAGGGATTATTTGTGTTTATTATCTACTGCGACGCATCCTGATTTGGTTTGTGCTCTTAATCACAAATGCTTGATTTTAAGATCAGATGATGTGTGTAGGCGTTTTAAGCTAAATGATTTTGGGTATTTGGATACTGGAACTATGGTTTCTCATGCAGCTTATGCAATAGCCTTAGAGCTTGGTTTTAAAAATATCATCATGATAGGACAAGATTTAGCCTTTGATGAAGATGGAAGAACGCATGCAAAGGGTTATGCTTATAGTGAGCATTCACAAAGAGAAATACAAGTTCAAAAGATAAAAACCCTAGCTTATGGTGGAAAAAAAGAAGTTTTAACACATGTATCGTGGAATCATTACCGAATAAAGCTTGAGTTTTTCTTAGCTAATTATCAAGACAAAGCTCATTTTATCAATGCAACAGAGGGAGGAGCTAGGATAGCTTGGACTGAGGAGTTAAGTTTTAAAGAATGTTGTGAAAGACTTTTGAGGGATAAAAAGCCTTATTTTCCTCCTATAAAAACTTTAACTAAGAACAGATCAGATAGACTTTTATCTAAATTTATAGAGAATTTAAAAGAAGATAGCCAAATTTTAGAGTATTTTTTGCAAAATTCCAACTCCTTACATGATATGCTTGAAAATGTTTTAAATGCAAATAAAGATTTGCCCCTAAATTTCTTGCAAAATGTAGTCATAAGTATAGAAAATTTCAACGAACAAATAAGCAAAGACAGCTTACTTGGCGATATTATTTTTAAAGCTTGCTTTTTTCAAAGAGGTGTGATGATTAGCAAGGTGTTAAGTCTTAAACTTATAGATGAGAAATATCACTTGCTTCATTATATCAATGCTTATAAAGAGTGGCTACTGATCTTTCAAGAAGATTTACATAAGAGAAAGGATATTATCTATAAGTCTTTACAATCATACGAAGATGAAGATAAATCTTGATCATTTGCAAGATAAATGCATAAATTTAGCTATAATTAGAATTTATTTATGATGCTAAGGAGAGCTAACTTGCAAAAAATTCACTTTATAGGTATAGGAGGCATTGGCATTTCAGCCCTTGCACGCTTTTTAAAAGAAAAGGGCTTTAGTATAAGTGGGAGTGATTTAAAAGAAAGTAAGATCACAGATGAGCTTTTTAAAGAAGGAGTTAAAATAAGCATTCCCCACAGGGCTCAAAATGTGGCTGGGGCTGATTTGGTGATATACTCAGCTGCCATAAAAGAAGAAAATGTCGAACTTAAAGAGGCACTAAAACAAGGCATTAAATGTCTTTGCAGAAAAGAAGCCCTGCCTCTTATCTTGCAAGATAAAAGAGTCTTTGCCATAGCTGGAGCTCACGGAAAAAGCACCACCTCAAGCATACTAGCTTCTTTAATGAGTGAGGCCTCTGTTATCATAGGGGCTATCTTAAAGGAATTTGGCTCAAATATGATTTATAAGCAAAGTAAAGACTTGATCTTTGAAGCTGATGAAAGCGATAGTTCTTTTTTAAACTCAAACCCCTACCTAGCCATAGTTACAAATGCTGAGGCTGAGCATTTGGATCATTATAAAAACGAGCTTAAAAACTTACACAAGGCTTATGAGGATTTTTTAAGCTTGGCTAAGCTTAGGGTCATTAACGCAGAAGATGAGTTTTTAGCTAGTTTAAATTTAGAAGCCATAAAATTATATCCAAGTAAGGATATCAAAAAGCTTCGCATGAGCGTTCAAAATTTCAAGCCTCATACTAGCTTTGAGCTTAAGGATTTAGGCGAGTTTAGCCTTTTTGGAATGGGGCAGCACTTGGCTATTGATGCAAGTTTAGCCATATTAGCAGCTCTAAATTTCACAGACTTAGATACCATTAAAACAAGGCTTAAATTTTATCAGGGCATTAAGAAAAGATTTGATATTTTATATGCTGATGAAAAAATAGCTTTGATTGATGATTACGGTCATCATCCAACCGAGATTAAAGCCACACTTAAGGCAGCTAAAGAATACGCAAAATTAGCTGGATATAAAAAGATCACAGCCTTTTTTGAGCCTCACCGCTACAGCCGCTTGGCTGCAAATTTAAAGGAATTTAGCAAGGCCTTTGAGGATATTGATGAGCTTGTGATCTTGCCTGTTTATAGTGCTGGAGAGGCTAAAATAAAGCTAAATTTAAAGGATCATTTTAAAAACGCTCTTTTTATAAAAAATCTTAAAAGGGAGGGTAAATTTTTGCTTGATGATAAGGGCAGGGTCTTTGATGAGGGGCTTATGATAGGCTTTAGTGCTGGGGATTTAAGCACAAAATTAAGGGGAAAAGATGGCTAAATTTTTTGTTTTTATCATACTTGTTCTTTTGCTTTTTGCACTAAGCTATGCTCTAAGAAAGAGATTGAGGGATAAAATTTATTATTTTTTCTTTTTTTTCTTTGGGGTTTTAATCATTGTAGCCGTGCTTTTTGAGTTGCGATCTTCAAAGGAGGATAAAAGTAAAGAAGAACTTATCCTAGCCTTTTTTCAAGGTAGTAGCCTAAAATGTAAGGATATTCATGTAAGTAAGGAAAATTTTAATTTTGATTACGGAACAAGTGCTTTTATCGCAAATGATAAAAATGCTAGCCTTAAATTTATGATATTTAATGCAAGGGATTGCGAGCTTGAATAAGGATCTTTTTGCTAAACTTGATCTAAGTTCTTATTTATGGGATTTTGAAGCTCTTTTAGCCAGAAAAAAAAGCTTTGTTTTAGAAGGGGATTCAAGGCTTCATTTTAAACGCATAGAAGAGCTTTTAAAGCTTGATTTTAAACCTCCAAAAGAAGTAGCAAATTTAAATACAGCCCTAATGCATATAAGCAAACAAGGCATTATCCACCTTGATACTTGCTTTGAATTTGTTAAAATTTATCTTTATTTTTCTTATCTTAAAAGTTTAAAGGCTGAAAGGGAGCTTAAAACTTGGCTTGATAAGATTATCCTTGAAAAATCCTTGCTCGAGCTTTGTGCTTATTTTAACGAAAAGGGCGAGCTTAAAGATAGTCTTGATGAGAGGCTTTTACATTTAAATGAGAGCATGAAGCTTAAAAAAGAGCAAATTTCAAGTGAGTTTAAAAGGCTCATTTACACTAAAAATATCAGCTCCTATCTTTTAGATAATCAAATTCATTTTATTAATGGCTTTGATACCCTTTTGGTGCGTGGGGGCTTTGCTAGTTTTTTAAAGGCTAGCATAGTAGCAAGAAGTGCTAATGGAGGCTTTTATGTTAGGCCCCTAAGCATAGAAAGGCTTGAAAATGATATGCAGGGTTTAAGAGAGCAAAAAGAGCAAATTTATTATGAATATGCTAAAAAATTTTCAGCCCTTTTTTATAAATTTCATTCTCATTTAAGCTT
Organism: Campylobacter sp. MIT 99-7217; assembly: GCF_006864365.1. NCBI lineage: Bacteria > Pseudomonadati > Campylobacterota > Epsilonproteobacteria > Campylobacterales > Campylobacteraceae > Campylobacter > Campylobacter sp. MIT 99-7217. Next base: position 103,322 of record NZ_QHLJ01000003.1, on the reverse strand, counting down.
TATAAATAGGGCCTTTGATTTATTTGATCACTATCAAGCTAGGGTTTTGTTAGCTAAAAATAAGGACTATGACTTTGTTTTGGCTGATGAGAGTAAGGATTTGATCTTAAAGGACTTTGCTCATCCTATGCTTAAAAATGCCAAAAGCGTTGATGTAAATTTTTCAAAGCAGGTTTTAATCATCACAGGGGTAAATGCAGGAGGCAAAACCATGCTTTTAAAAAGCCTTTTAAGTGCAGCCTTACTTGCTAAATATCTTTTGCCTATGAAAATCAATGCAAATAAAAGCAAGATAGGCTCTTTTAAGGACTTTGAAGCCATTATAGAAGATCCTCAAAATGCCAAAAATGATATCTCCACCTTTGCAGGCAGAATGCTAGCCTTTTCTAAGCTTTTTGAGAAAAAAGAACTTCTTTTAGGCATAGATGAAATAGAGCTTGGAACGGATTTTGAAGAAGCGGCAAGTTTATATAGCGTCTTGGTTGAAAGGCTGATTTTTCAAAAGGCTAAGATCATCATCACAACTCATCATAAAAGACTTGCCTTTTTACTTGCTAAAAATGAAGAGGTCGAGCTTTTGGCTGCTTTGTTTGATGAAAAGCTTATGAGACCAAGATTTGAGTTCTTGCAAGGAACTATAGGAAAGTCCTACGCCTTTGAAACAGCGCTAAGATATGGCATAGCCTTAAATTTGATAGAAAAGGCAAGGAAAAATTATGGGGAGGATAAGCAAAACTTAGAGGAATTAGTTGGAAAAAATATAAATTTAGAACTAAGCTTAAAGCAAGCTCTTATAGAGCTTGAAAATAAGCAAGAAAGGGCAAATGAGCTTTTAAATAGCTTAAAGGAGCAAAAAGAGCTTGAAAAAGAGCGTTTTGATAAGGAGCTTTCAAGGCTTGAACTTGATTTTTACAAGGCGATTGAAGAGGCTAAAAAAAGCATAAGGGCATTAAATTTAAAGGATAAGCAAAGGGCTTTAAATAAGGCAAATGAGCTAAAAAAAGAACTTAGTTTGCCTCAAAAAAATGAGGCTAAGGACTTTAAAATAGGAGATTTTGTAAAATACAATCAAATCAAGGGACAAATCATAAGCCTTTTTAAAAATGAAGCTCTAATAGAAAGCGAGGGGCTAAGGCTTAGGGTAGGGTTAAGCTTACTTAGTCCAAGTTCTAGCATAAGGGCTAAAAATACCAGCAAAATAGAGCTTGTAAGGCTTAAAAATGCTAGTATGAGCCTTGATTTACACGGCTTAAGAAGTGAAGAGGCTATTCAAAGGCTTGATAAATTTATCTCAGATGCCCTAATAGCTGGCTTTGATGAGGTGTTAATTTATCATGGCATAGGCACAGGCAAGCTAGCTTATGCGGTAAAAGAGTTTTTAAAAGCTCATAAAAGTATCAAAGGCTTTAGCGATGCACCCCTTAATCAAGGAGGCTTTGGGGCAAAGCTTGTCAGGCTTTAAATTTATATCTTTTTAAGATAAAATCGCTATAATCTCTAATTTTAGGAGGATAAAATGAAAAAAATAGCGGTCGTTTTTTGTGTGCTACTTGCATTTTTTACACAAATGCTTGAAGCCAATTCAAAGGATAAGAGTATGCAAAAGGAAGTTTATATCGTGCATGGTTTTGATGCAAATCCTAGCAAACATTGGTTTTCATGGCTTAAAGATGAGCTTGAAAAAGAAGGTGCTAAGGTCAATGTTTTAACTATGCCAAATCCTACTGATCCTAAGCTTAGCGAGTGGGTTAAAACTCTTCAAAAGCAGATTAAAGTAGGGGAAAATACCTACATAGTAGGACATTCTTTAGGTTGTATCACGATTTTAAGATATTTAGATAAGCTTAAGAAAAATCAAAAAATCGGTGGCGTTGTGCTTGTAAGTGGTTTTTATGAAAAATTAAGCATTCTACCACAGCTTGATAGTTTTGTAAATCCTACACTTGATTTTGAAAAGGTTTCCAAAATAGCTCAAGAACGCGTTGTGATTTCATCAAGAGATGATATGATTGTTCCTACAAATTTGAGTTCAAATCTTGCTCTTAAATTTAAGGCAACATTTATTCAAACTGAGCTTGGTAAGCATTTTATGCAAGATGACGGATTTACAAGTTTTCCTTTAGTGCTTTCAGTTTTAAATGCTATGTTCGTAGATAAAAGATGAGTTTATAACTCATCTTTATTTGATTTTTGAGCGTTCTTGCTCTAGTCTTTCTTGCATTTGCTTTCTTGTATTTTCAAGCCAGTGTTCATCATTTGCATCAACAAGGGGTAAGCAAATGAGCTTAAGTGTCCCACTTTTCACGCTAAAGCTTTTGCTGTCTAGAATTTTTGATGAATCTACTATGAGAATGGGCTGAATTTTTAAGTTAAGTTTCTCGTTTAAAATTTTAGCTCCACTTTGAAATTTAAGCATTTTATCACTTTTTGAGCGTGTTCCCTCAGGAAAAATAGCCAAAACTCTACCCTCATCAAGTCTTTGTTTAGCCTCTTTTAAAATGCGTACCAAATCGCGTGGATTTTTTCTATCTATGCATAAAAGTTTTGGTTTAATCATCGCATATTTAAAAATAGGGAGTTCTTTAAGTTCTTTTTTGGCTATCCATGCTAAATTTTTAGGATAGAGTGCTTCAAGTGCTATAATGTCAAGCATGCTTTGATGATTCATCAAAATCATACTAGCTTCTTGCTCAAATTCGCCCTCAAGTTCATAATCAAAGCCAAAGATAAAGCCCTGTAACTTAGCCCATTTTTGGCGAATTTGCCAAATTTCATGTTGAGAGCGAGTAAAACAAAAGGCTAGAAACACAAGCAAAACGCTAAGTATGAAAAAGGGTGCGTAAAATACAGCCTTAATTTTTGAGTAAATCATCTTTATGTACCCAACCTATCTTACCATCTTCAAGGAGAATTTTTACATAATCTTGTCTTGTATTTAGCACTTGCACTTCTTCTTCTTTATCGCTGATGTAAAAAGAAGTTGATTGTGATGTTGGCAGTAATTTTGCCTTAGTATTTGCCTTAAGGGTTTGTTTATGTGTTGTTGTATCAACAAGAAAGCTAAGGATAAAAAAGATCAAAGCAGCAACAAAGAAATAATAATTTTTTCTTAAAACAAAGACCAAGGCACAAATTCCAGCCAACACCCAAAGAGCAATTTGTTTGTAAAAATTAAGATCATTGTTTTTTGGATTAAGATCAGTTTGTGTGCTTATCTCATCATCATCGCTTATTTCAACCTTTAAATTTATATTTTCAAGCTTTTGTGTTTGCGTGTTAAAATAACTAAACTCAATATTTTGTTTTGATGGCTCAAAAACAGCTGAATAATAAGCACTTGAAGCATTGAAATCTCCTTGGATATTATCTACTCTTTGCTGTAAAATTTGAGGATCTTTGAGTTTAAAGTATTTTAAATTTGCATTTTGAGCTTTTAAATGAATAATCATGACTAAATTTTTATCATCAAAATAATTTGTCTTGAAAAGACTAACTTCAAGGTTTTTAGCAACAATTTGTGAATAATTTTTATCCACATCAACCCTTTTAAATTCTATAGGATTTAAATTTAAAATCGAGCTTTGAAAAATATCATTATTTCTTGTTAAAGAAACAATGATTTGGCTTAAATTTGCATTTGCACTATGGGCTTGAAAATAAAGTGTGGTTTGGTAGGTATTGCCATCTTTTTGCCATTTTACTTTAGGATTTAAAAATTCCAAATCATTACTTTTGCTAAATTCAAGCTTAAAGTCAAATAGTGTATTTTCATTTGTTATGGCTTGTAAATTTATGGAAAAAACTTCGCCTATAAAGTATTGTCCCTTATAATCACTTGCATTAAGAACCAAAGAATTTGAAGCTATATAGGGATCAATATTGTTTTCTTCGTAGTTTCCAAGCTCATCACTTGGTAAAATATTGTTATAAATTTCTTTTTCTTTATCATCAAGTTCAATACTAAATGCCTGAACAATAAGCATAGTAATAAGTAAAATTTTTTTTATCATAAGAAACCCTTAAGCATTTTAAGTCCTATTTTACTACCCAAAAGCTCATCACAAGCCCTTTCAGGGTGAGGCATGAGACCAAAAATCCTTTTACCCTCATCGCAAATTCCAGCGATATCATCGCTTGAGCCGTTTGGATTATCCTCATATTTAAGAGTGATGAGATCTTTGTCTTGAAGGTTTTTAAGCGTAGACTCATCAGCGTAAAAATTTCCTTCTCCGTGTGCTATAGGTAAGCTTATAAGCTCATCTTTTTGGAAATTTTTTAAAAGGGTATTGTTGTTTGAGATAATTTTTAAGCTTTGATCTTTGGCTATGAAATTAAGATTTTTATTTCTTAAAAGTGTGCCTTTTAAAAGGTGAAGTTCGGTAAGCATTTGAAAGCCGTTACAAATTCCAAGTATAAAACCACCTTTTTTGGCATGTTCTAAAACCACTTTCATCGCAGGGGAAAATTTCGCAATCGCCCCACATCTTAGATAATCCCCATAAGAAAAACCACCCGGCAAAACGATCAAATCAGCACTAAAATCCTGCCTTTCATGCCAAATGATCTCAGCACTAACGCCAAGCTTTGAAAAGGCGCAAGCTGTGTCAAATTCACAATTTACTCCGGGAAGCTGAATGATGGCTATTTTCATATCAAAATCTCGTAATTTTCAATAACCGTATTTGCCAAAAGCTCTTCACACATCGCCTTAGCTTGCTCTAAGGCTTTGTTTTTGTCCGTTTCATCGAGCTTAAAGCTGATTTCTTTTGATACCTTAACATCGCTTACTTTAGTGAAATTCAAGGAATACAAAGCCTTTTCTATGGCTTTTCCTTGAGGATCAAGCACCCCTTCTTTTAAAAATACTCGAATAACAACTTTCATCTTAGCCCATTATCCTTTTTAAAACTTCCTCATAAGCCATTTTTACATTACCCAAGTCTTGTCTAAAGCGGTCTTTATCAAGCTTTTCGTTTGTTGCTTTATCCCAAAATCTGCAGCTATCAGGGCTGATTTCATCAGCTAAAACAAGCTCATTATCTTTGGTAAAGCCAAGTTCGATTTTAAAGTCAATGAGGCGTAAATTTTTGCTGTCAAAGAAAGGCAAAAGTATGGAGTTGATTTTCTTTGCGATATCTTTGATTTCTTTGATTTGGTTTTCATTTTGCACCAAATTTAAGAGCAAACAATGATCATCATTGATAAAAGGATCGCCTAAGGCATCATCTTTAAGACAAAATTCCACCAAGGTAAAAGGCAAAATAGTGCCTTCTTTGATACCAAGCCTTTTGCTAAGAGAACCTGTAGCGATATTTCTAACGATGACCTCGATAGGAACGATTTTGCATTTTTTCACAAGCTGTTCGGTCTGGCTTATAGTTTTTACAAGATGTGTTTTGATACCATTTTTTTCAAGCAAATGAAAAAGCTCGGTTGAAATTTTACAATTTAACGCACCTTTTCCTTGCTCACTCCCTTTTTTTTCCGCATTAAAAGCGGTTAAGTCGTCTTTAAATTCGCTGATGAGTAGGTTTTCATCATCAGTTTTGTATAGCTTTTTACCCTTGCCCTCATACAAAAGCTCTTGTTTAGTCATTTTTTATACCTTGAATATTGAGGATTTTTACAGCATCAATAGCCGATTTTAGCTGTGCGTCGTTGTTGATTTGAGTTTTTGTTATGAGATTTTTATCCTCTTTTGAGCTTTTTGGCTTGCTTTGTTCGATTTTTTGAAGTTCCCCTTCAAGATGAAATTTCAAATCACTTTCTTTAATGCTAAAATTATTATCAATCACATTGATCTTGCCCGCCATAACTTCTATATCAGGCTTTACACCCACAGCTTGTATAGTTCTCCCACTTGGTAGATAATATCTTGCTATAGTAAGTCTTATACCCTCAGTTTTATTGATAGGCACGATATTTTGAACACTACCCTTGCCAAAGGTATTTTCTCCTATGATGATAGCTCTTTTAAGATCTTGTAAAGCCCCACTTACGATCTCGCTAGCACTAGCACTTCCACCATTGACAAGAACAACAAGGGGAGCTTTTGTAATTTTCTTTTTAGCACTTGCTTCATAGCTTCTATCCTCGCCTTCAATTCTTCCTTTTTGAGAAACAATCACACCCTTATCAACGAATAAATTTGTAAGTCCTATGGCTTGATCTAAGAGACCTCCCGGATTATTTCTAAGATCAAGAACTATACCCTTTACTTCAGGGTATTGTTTGATGAATTTGCTTGCATCAGCAGTTACTTTTTCGTTGAAATTTGTAACCCTAAGATATAGAATATCTTCATCTTCGATCATCTTAGCATAAACACTATCAACCTTGATAATATCCCTTGTTACACTTACATCAAAGGGCTGTATATTTCCCTTTCTAAATATAGTTAAATTGACCTTAGTTTTAGGCTTACCTCGCATTTTTTCCACAGCTTCATTGAGGCTTAGATTAAGGGTTGATTCTCCATCTATTCTTAAGATAACATCGCCTGATTTAATCCCAGCTTTATCAGCAGGTGTTCCCTCAATAGGCGCAACAACAGTTAATGCTCCGTCTTTCATCTCTATAGTGATACCAAGTCCGCCAAATTCCCCACTTGTTTGAATTTTAAGCTCTTTAAATTCTTTTTCATTCATAAAAGAAGAGTGTGCGTCTAAATTTGAAAGCAAACCAGAAATCGACTTATCGATTAGGTCCGTAATATTTTGCTCATCGACATAAAACTGCTCCACCATAGAAAGGGTTTTAGTATATTTATCTAAGGCTTCTAAACGCTTGTTGATTTGTGCGTTTTTTGAATTGTCGGTTTTTGCATAGGAATTTGTTGTAAGTAAAAAGCATAAAGATAAGGCACTTATAAAGCCAAGTATGCTCATGAGAATCTTTTTTGTTTTCAAGTTCAGCTCCTTTGATTTAAAAATCTTATTTTATTAAATTTTGTTTAAAATTTCATAAATAAAAATTTTTTATCCTTAAAAAATTCGAATATTTTTGTGATAAAATTTCTGATATATTTATAAGGAAGCGTATTTATGTCAAAATCTCACATACATTCAAAAGGGCACGATAGAGCAATGATTAATCGCTTAAGTAAGAGCATAGGACACTTAGAGCGAGTTAGACAGATGATAGAGCAGGGGAAGGATTGTGCTGAAGTGCTAATACAACTTGCTGCTGTGCGTGGAGAGATTAATGCTACTGGCAAAAGTATACTTAAGGAGCATTTGAGCCATTGTATTTTGCATGCTATTGAAGAAGGCGATGAACAGAAGATAGAAGAGTTAAATAAGGCTATTGATATGTTTGTGAAATAAAAGAGTTTTAAGCTCTCTTTTGATATAATCATAAACTTCATTCAAGTAGTATAGTTGCAATGTTTTGCCTAATTATATTTTAAGGATTTTTGTGTGAGAAGTATTTTTTTATTATTTTTTTCTATTTTAAGCCTTTTTGCAAAGCCTATTGTGAGCGTTTCCATACCTCCACAAGCCTTTTTTGTGGAAAAAATCGCTAAAGATAAGCTAGAAATTAATATCATCGTGCCACCAAATACTGATGAGCATAATGTGGATTTTAAGCCTGAAATCATGGCAAAGCTTGAAAAAAGTGATATTTATTTTACTACAGGACTTGAGTTTGAAAAAATCATGCTTGATAAATTTAAGAGCCTTTTTAAAAATCTTGAGATCGTAGATTTAACAAGGGGTGTAAAAATCATTCAAGAAAGGCATTCACACGAACATTCTCATCATGAAAATGAACCACACATTTGGCTTGATCCTATCCTAGTCAAAACTCAGGCTCAAACGATAGCCGACGCTTTAAGCGCTAAATATCCGCAAGAAAAGGTGTTTTTTGAGGCAAATTTAGAGGAATTTCAAAAAGAACTTGATAGTCTCAACGCTGAAATTTTAGAGCTTTTAAAGGATAAAAAAGGCAAAAAATTTATCGTTTATCACCCAAGTTGGACTTATTTTGCCCTAAGATATAATTTGGTGCAAATTCCGGTTGAAATCGAGGGAAAAGAGCCTAAAATTAAGGATTTAAAAGCCCTTATTGAAAAAGCTAAGAAAGAGGCAGTAAAAACGATTTTTGTGCAAAAAGGTTTTCCTCAAAATGCAGCCAAAACCTTAGCCAAAGAAATTGGTGCAAAGGTGCTGGAAATCGATCATTTAAGTAGGAATTGGGATAAAGAGCTTCTAAAAAGTGCGCAAATTTTAAGTGAAAATTAAAAGCTTAAATTTCATTTTATTGTAGATAAATTTAAGCCTTTTAAAAGCTTAGTAAAACTTCCTTAAAAATTCTGTAAATTCTTCGTTAAATTTATAATTCAATCAATTTTTATAAAAGCTTATTTTTAGTAAATTTAGAACGGATTCAAAAATAAATTTAAAAAAATTATTTAAAAAACTTGACATTAACTCACTAAAGTTATATAATAGCACCCATATAAACTTATAGTAAAAAAGGATTCGATATGGCAAATATACAAGATTTTTTAACAGATTCTATGCTTTCAAATTTAGAAAGTGCGGCTTCTTTAGCCCTTCATTCTAAAAATGCTGAGATTGTGCCCTTGCACTTACTTTGGGCTTTAAGTGTTGATAGTTCTAGCATTTTAAATCAAATTTTAAACAAAATGAGCCTTTCAAATGCTGCTTTGGAACTTGAAATCAAAAGCAAGATTGCGAGTTTTCCTACAAGTTCAGCCATAAATAGAGAAAATTTGCGTTTTTCAAAGGACATGATAGATAGTCTTGAAAAGGCAAAAGCCTTGATGACAAGCAAGGGCGATAATTTCTTAGCTGTTGATACTTGGCTTTTAAGTACGAGCGAGGAGGGAGTTATTAAAGAAATTTTGGGCAAGTTTTTAAATTTGCTTGATTTTAAAAAAGAACTTGAAGCTCTTAGGGCTGGCAAAAAAATAGAAAATAAAACCAGCGATGAAACCCTTGACGCTCTTAATAAATTTGGTATTGATCTAACCCAAAAAGCAAACGAGGGCAAGCTTGATCCAGTCATTGGCAGAGAAGAAGAAATCAGCCGTCTTATGCAAATTTTAATTCGCAAAACCAAAAATAATCCCATTTTATTAGGAGAGCCCGGAGTTGGTAAAACAGCCATAGTTGAGGCCCTAGCTCAAAGGATAGTAAAACAAGATGTGCCTACTAGCCTGCAAAATAAACGCGTTATCGCTCTTGATATGAGTGCTTTAATAGCTGGGGCAAAATACAGAGGCGAGTTTGAGGATAGACTTAAGGCTGTGGTGAATGAGGTGATTAAAAATGCGAATATTATTTTGTTTATAGATGAAATTCACACCATAGTTGGAGCTGGGGCAAGCGAGGGTTCTATGGATGCTGCAAATATCTTAAAACCAGCCTTAGCAAGAGGGGAGCTTCACACCATAGGAGCAACAACACTTAAAGAATATCGCAAGTATTTTGAAAAAGATGCCGCCTTGCAACGCCGTTTTCAGCCTGTAAGTGTGAGTGAGCCAAGTGTAAATGAGGCTTTGGCTATGCTAAGAGGCATTAAAGAAAAGCTTGAAATTCATCACAATGTAAGTATAACAGATAGTGCGCTAGTGGCTGCTGCTAAGCTTTCTAAGCGTTATATAGCTGATCGCTTTTTGCCTGATAAGGCCATTGATTTAATTGACGAGGCTGCGGCTGAGCTTAAAATGCAAATTGAAAGCGAGCCAAGCTCCTTAAGAAAGGTTAGAAAGGAAATTGAAAGCTTAGAGGTTGAAAATGAGGCTTTAAAAATGGAAAAAAATGATAAAAATGCCTCAAGACTTGAAGAAATAGCCAAGGAACTTGCAAATTTAAAAGAAAGGCAAAATGCTTTAAATTCGCAGTTTGAAAATGAAAAAAGCGTTTTTGACACTATAAGTGCTAAGAAAAAAGAAATTGATAGCCTTAAAAATGAAGCACTTTTAGCTAAAAACAAGGGTGAGTTTCAAAGGGCCGCCGAGCTTGAGTATGGATCAATTCCAGCCCTTGAAAAAGAGCTTTTAAATCTTAATGAAAAATGGGCTAAGATGAGCGAAAATGGGGTTTTGCTTAAGAACGAAGTTGATGAGGATTTAGTGGCTTTAATCCTTAGTAAATGGACAGGCATAAGCGTTCAAAAAATGCTAACAAGTGAAAAGCAAAAATTCCTAGAGGTTGAAAAGCATTTAAAACAAAGCGTTATAGGGCAAGACAAGGCTTTAAGTGCCTTAGCAAGAGCCATTAAACGCAATAAGGCTGGGTTAAATGCTGAAAATAAACCTATAGGAAGCTTTTTGTTTTTAGGTCCAACAGGGGTTGGAAAAACCCAGTCTGCTAAGGCTTTGGCTAAGTTTTTGTTTGATGATGAAAAGGCTATGATTCGCTTTGATATGAGCGAATTTATGGAAAAACATAGTGTTTCAAGGCTTTTAGGAGCACCTCCAGGCTATGTGGGGCATGAAGAAGGAGGAGAGCTAACAGAAGCTGTTAGAAGAAAGCCTTATAGCGTGCTTTTGTTTGATGAGGTGGAAAAGGCGCACAAAGATGTTTTTAATGTGCTTTTGGGCATTTTAGATGATGGCAGGGCAACTGATAGCAAGGGCGTGACAGTGGATTTTAAAAACACTATCATTATCCTTACTTCAAATATAGCCTCAAGTGCGATTATGAATTTAAAGGGAAAAGAGCAAGATGAGGCTGTAAAAAATGAGCTTAGAAATTTCTTTAAGCCAGAGTTTTTAAACCGCCTTGATGATATCATCACCTTTAATCCTCTAGGACAAGATGAAGCTTATGAAATCGTGAAGCTTCTTTTTAAAGATTTGCAAAAAAATCTAGGACAAAAGGGCATAAAAGCTGAGCTTAGCGAAAATGCAGCCCTTTTAATAGCCAAGGAGGGCTTTGATGCTGACTTTGGAGCAAGACCGCTTAAAAGGGCTATTTATGATATGATCGAAGATAAGCTTAGCGATATGATTTTAAGTGATGAACTAAGCTTGAATGATGATATTTTAATCGATGCTGATGATGAAAATATCATTATTAAGAAAAATACGGTTCATTAAAATTTTTTGCGAAGAAATATTTTTTCTTCGCATATAAATTTACTTTTTAAAATAAAAGTTCATCAGCTCCCATATCATGAATGCTTTTTTGCGGAAGAGGGGATTTATCCGTATAGAATTCATTTTGTCCATTATAAGTTCCTTGTTTTACTCCACTTGGAACGCTAAAATATCTTTTTGTTTGGGGAAATTTCTTAACATATTCGGTAATGAAAACTCTAAAAACAGGAGCTGAGGTTCTTGCTCCTCCTTCTGTGGCTTTCATGGGTTTGTTATTGTCGTTTCCATACCAAATGAGTGCTTCTATTTCAGGCGTAATACCAACAAACCAAGCATCTATGCTATCATTACTTGTTCCTGTCTTTCCTGCAACCTCAATGCCCCAAGCTCTAGCATTGCTACCTGTTCCCCTATTTACAACATTTCTCATCATATCAAGAGTTAAGAAAACTTGCTCTGGTTCGCTGATTTTGGTTTCATTTGAATCAAATTTCAAGATTATTTGATCGGCTTGATTTTTGACATTTTTGATAAGTATAGGCTCTCTAATCGTTCCATAATTTCCAAAAAAAGTAAAAAATTTAGCATACTCAAGAGGCGATATACCAAAACTTCCAAGTACTATAGATAAATTTGCTGGTATTTTATCGCTAAAACCCATACTTGTAATTTTTGAATAGACCACATCTAAACCAAGATCTAGGGTTAAATTTATGGTAGCTAGGTTTCTTGAGCGTGTAAGAGCGTCTTTGAGAGTAACTAATCCTTTTAAAGAGCTATCGAAATTTTTAGGCTTCCATTTGCCTCCTGAAATTTGGAAAGTTCTTGAAATATCAGCAACTTCGCTCATTGGAGAATAGCCAAGATCAATGGCAGCTTGATACACAAAAGGTTTAAAGGAGCTTCCGGGTTGTCTTTGGCTTTGAGTGGCTCTGTTAAAATTGCTTTTTGCATAATCAACCCCACCAACAAGAGCCAAAACACCTCCATTTTGATGATCAACGACAACCATAGCCCCATTTAAAACACTCAAATTAGCATCTTTATCTCTTTTAACAATCTCATCATAGCCAAATTTTAGTGCATTTTGAGCCATATCTTGAATATCCAAATCTATGCTCAAATCAATCTTATACCCAGCGGTTTTAAGATCAGGTAGTATAGGCTCTAAACGCTTAATAACTTCATCGACAACATAAGGAGCGGCATTTTTTGTAAGTGTATCATCATAAATGATAGGCACTTCAGCCATACTTTTGCGGTATTCATCTTCATTAATCCAGCCTATATTATACATTCTTTGAATCACAGCATTTGCTCTTGAAAGCGATAAGTTTAAATTTCTTGTTGGATCATAACTACTTGGTGCTTTTGGAAGCCCTACTAAGATAGCGATTTCTTTTAAGCTAAGTTCGCTTAATTCTTTTCGAAAATATCCCAAAGAAGCTGTTTTGATCCCATAATACCCATGCCCAAAAAAGATATGATTTAAATATCTTTCTAAAATTTCTTCCTTAGTGAGTTTGAGTTCGATTTCATAGGCAAGTAAAGCTTCTTTGATCTTTCTTGATAGAGTTTTTTCTGGGCTTAATTCTGTATTTTTAATAAGTTGTTGAGTAAGTGTAGAAGCACCTTCAACGGCATGTCCTGCTTGGATCATTTTTACAACAGCTCTAGCAATAGCATCAACATTAACGCCATTATGTTCAAAAAAAGCTGTATCTTCAATAGCTACTAAAGCTTCGATGACACGAGGAGGTATATCTTCGTATTCTACATAAAAGCGGTGTTCTTTATCAAAAATATTGGCAACTAAATTCCCATTCCTATCGAAAAGTTGTGTGCTTAAGGGTGGTTTAAATTCTTTGAAGGTGTAATTTTGTACACCAGAATTTGAGAATAAATATATAGCGTAAATAATCCCAGAAATTATACAGAGCAAAAATAAAGAAAGAAGAAATTTTAAAATTCTCATAAATAAGCCTTTAAAGTTGGTATATCAAGCCCTAAGGCTATGCTTAGATCACCCTTAAGCTCTTTTATGTATTCTTTATGAAAGCCCTCGCACTCTACAGCACCAGCTTTTCCTTTAAAATTTCCATTTTGTATGTAAGCTTTCATCTTTTCTGTGTCAAAGGGTTTAAATTCTAAATCAGCCTTAGAAAGACTGATAAGCTTAAAGTTTTTTGTGCTTAAAATCATTGCTGAAAGTATGCAAACACTTCGTCCGCTTTGAAGTTCAAGCATATAAAGAGCTTCTTCTTTGGTTTTAGCCTTTGTAAAAACCTTATTTTGAATGCTCACGATACTATCAACAAAAAGCACCTTTTCTTCAAAGGTGTTGAATTTATCATAAAATTGCCTTTCTTTTTCTAAAAGAACTCTTTGAACATAAATTTGTGGTTCTAAATTTATATCAACAGCACTTTCATCATAGTCAAGCTCTATTTGTTTGAAGTTTATATGGGCTTTTTCAAGAAGTTTTGCTCTTGAGCTAGAACTTGAGGCAAGATAAAGCATTAAAGCTCCTTTTGTATGCTTGAAAGAGCCCTTTTTAAAGCTTCTTCAATCTTGCTTGCATCTTTTCCTCCAGCGGTGGCAAAATCATCTCTTCCCCCTCCATTTCCGCCAAGAATTTGAGCTGCTTCTTTAACCAAGCTTCCAGCCTTTAAGCTTGCGTTTTTAACGCCTGCTGCAAGGCTTATCTTGCCATCTTTATTTTGAATGAGTAAGATTACAGCCTTGTTAAATTTATTTTTAAACTCATCTATCATAGCCTTGATATCGCCATTTGTAAGGCTTTGAACGCAAATTTGAGTGCCGTTTTTTTCAAAGCTTTGAAGCTCTTGTTTGCTTTGATTTTTAAGCTCATTTTTTAAGCTTAAAAGCTCATTTTTAAGCCTTTTAAGAGCATTTAAAGGCTCATTTGTTTTAAGCTCATTTTTTAAGCTTAAAAGCTCTTTATTTAAATTTTTAGCATAATTTAGTGCTGCCTTACTCGCAACTGCTTCTATGCGTCTTACCCCAGCACTTACCCCGCTTTCTTTAACTATATAAAAGCTTCCTATTTGAGCTGTGTTTTTTACATGAGTTCCCCCACAAAGCTCTTTGCTTTCTCCAAGGCTTATGACACGGACTTTTTCTTGATATTTTTCATTAAAAAGAGCAAGGGCTCCGCTTTTTTTAGCCTCGTTAAGTTCCATAATATCAAGCCTTTTTTCATAAGAATTAATAATCATTTCATTAACCATATTTTCAATTTTTTCAAGCTCTTCTTCACTTAGGGGTTTTGGGTGGGTAAAATCAAATCTTAACTTATCAGGCTCAACCAAGCTTCCAGCCTGAGTGATATGAGAGCCTAAGATCTTTCTTAGGGCGTGGTGTAAAAGATGAGTGGCTGAGTGATGGCTTGTGGTTTGCCTTCTTTTTTCTATATCAATCCTAGCTTCCACCCTATCAGCTATGCTAAAATTCTCATTTGCCTTTAATTTTGATAGATTAAGATTATAAATTTTTTGCGTATCTAAAACCTCGCTCTTATTAATAAGCCCAAGATCAGCCACCTGACCTCCACTTGTGGCATAAAAGGGGGTCTTATCAAGCATAACAAAGCCTATTTGTCCGCTTTTAAGCTCTTTGATTTGCTTAAAATCCTCATCTAAAAGAGCTAGTATTTTAGAATGAGAGCTAAAATTATCATAGCCTATGAACTCATTTTCTTTAAATTCTTCAATCAAGGCTTTAAAATCGCCCAAAAGCTCCTTATCCCCGCTTCCCTTCCAAGAAGCCTTGGCGCGGATTTTTTGCTCCCTCATCAGCTCATCAAATTTAGCCTCATCAACAGCTAAGCCCTTTTCTCTAAGCATATCAGCTGTTAGATCAAGTGGAAAACCATAGGTATCATAAAGCTTAAAAGCAAGCTCTCCGCTAAAAATTTCCTTTGTATTTTTAAGCTCTTCGTTAAAAAGCTCTATCCCTCTTTCTATGGTGGCTAAAAATCTTTCTTCTTCAAGCTTGATTTGCTCTTTAATAAAGTCTTTTTTTTCATTTAAATAGCTATAATGAGTTCCCATAAGCTTACAAACAATATCCACAAGCTTATACATAAAAGCTTCTTTAAAGCCCAGCAAATAGCCATGCCTTAAAGCACGCCTTAAAATGCGTCTTAGCACATAACCACGCCCTTCCTTATCAAAGCTTAGTCCTTGGGCTAGTAAAAATACGCTTGATCTTATATGATCTGCTATTACTCTAAAACTAGCCCCGCTTTCATACTCATAAGCCTTGCCGCAAAGCTTTGAAATTTCATTTATAATAGGCATAAATAAGGAGCTGTCAAAATTGCTAAGCTTACCCTCTTTTATGGCAGTAACCCTTTCAAGTCCCATTCCTGTATCAATGCTTGGCTTTGGTAAGGGGCTAAGCTTGCCATCAGAACTTCTTTCATACTGCATAAAGACTAAATTCCAAATTTCAAGGAAGCGGTCTCCATCTCCTCCCATATAATCCTCGCTTGAGTTAAAATGCTTTTCTCCTTGATCATAAAAAATCTCACTACAAGGACCACAAGGGCCAGTATCTCCCATTTGCCAAAAATTATCTTTGTCGCCAAATTTATAAATGCGTTCTTTTTGAATATGTTCTTGCCAAAGTTCATATGCCTCATCATCGCTTTCATGAACTGTTACATAAAGTCTTTCTTTAGGAAGCTTTAAGATCCTTGTTACAAACTCCCAAGCATAGGCTATGGCTTCTTTTTTAAAATAATCTCCAAAGCTAAAATTTCCAAGCATTTCAAAAAAGGTATGATGGCGTGCTGTATATCCTACATTATCAAGGTCGTTGTGCTTTCCGCCTGCTCTTATGCAGGTTTGACAGCTTGTTTTGCGTGGTGGATTTGGGCGTGGGATCTCGCCTGTAAAAATGCTTTTAAAAGGAACCATTCCAGCATTAGTAAAAAGTAAGCTCGCATCATCAGGAACCAAAGGACTTGATGGGGTTATCTCATGTCCTTTTGATTTAAAAAATTCTAAAAATTCTTTTCTTACATCCATAAAAATTTCCTATAAATTTTTCTCATAATCATACCAAAAATACTTTAAATTAAGTAAAAATAAGCTACAATTATGGCTTATTTTTATAAATTTTAAGGTTTAAAAATGAAATTTCCCTTTATCAATCTTAAAGCTCAGTATGAGGATTATAAGCAAGAAATCGATGAGGCTATAAATTCGGTTTTGCAAAATACTTCTTTCATAGGTGGAGCAAAGCTTGAAGAATTTGAAGAAAATCTAGCTAAATATGTCGGTGTTTCTTATGCTTTGGGTTGTTCTAGTGGCACAAGTGCTTTGTATCTTGCACTTAGGGCGCTGGATATAAAATCAGGCGATGAGGTCATCGTTCCTAGTTTTACTTTTATTGCTACTGCTGAAATGGTGAGCTTAGTCGGTGCTAAGCCTGTTTTTGTGGATATTGATTTACTTGATTTTAACCTTACTCTTGAGGGCGTCAAAAAGGCTATAAGTGCTAAAACAAAGGCTGTTATTGCTGTAAGTATGTTTGGGCAGATGAGTGATTTATTAAGCTTAAAAGAGCTTTGCGAAAAAAATAATATCTTTTTGATTGAAGACGGCGCTCAAAGCTTTGGGGCTTCTTTTAAGGGGAAAAAGTCTTGCTCTATAGCACATATTTCTTGCACGAGCTTCTTTCCTTCAAAGCCTCTTGGTGCTTATGGGGACGGCGGGGCTGTTTTTAGTGATGATGAAAATTTAGCTAAAAAGATGAAAATACTTCTAAATCACGGACAAACAAAGCGTTATTATCACGAGCTTATCGGCATTAACGGCAGGCTTGATACCTTGCAAGCAGCAATTTTAAATGTCAAGCTAAAACACCTAGATAAAGAGCTTGCAAAAAGGCAAGAACTTGCAAAAGCTTATGATGAGGGCTTAAAAAACTGCGTTGTGCCAAAGATAAAAGAACATTGCTTCAGTGCTTATGCACAATATAGCGTTTTGATCGAGGATAGGGCTAATGCACTCAAAGTCCTTGAAAATGCAGATATTGCTTATGCGATACATTATCCTATTTGTTTGCATAAACAACCTTGCTTTAGCGAATTTAAGGATTTGAGGCTTGAAAAGGCTGAGTATGCTAGCGAGCATGTGCTTTCCTTGCCTTTTTCTGCATTTTTGAGCAAGGAAGAGCAAGAAAGTGTAATTGCTGTGTTTAAGGAGTTAAAATGAAATTAGATCAAGTGGGTTCTTTTTTAAGACCCTTAGTTTTAAAACAAGCAAGAGAAAATTACGCTCAAGGTAAAATCGATGAAGAACAGCTTAGAAGCGTGGAGGATTCTTGTATAATAGAGCTTTTACAGCAGTGCGATAAGGCTGGGATTTATTATTTAAGTGATGGAGAATTTCGCCGTTCGTGGTGGCATTTGGACTTTTATTGGGGCTTTGAGGGCTTAAATAAAATCAAAAAAGAGCGTGGCTATTTTTTCAAAGGCATTGAAACAAGGGCTGAGGGGATCGAAATCGTAGGCGATATCAAATGTGGCGATCATCCGTTTTTGAAAGATTTTGCAAGGCTTATGGAGCTTGCTAAGGGCCTAAAACTTGATGTAAAACGCCTTAAGCTTACTATCCCAAGCCCTTCAATGCTTTTATACATGCTTTTTATTCGTGGAGGTAAAAACAGCGAGTTAAAGCATTACGGCAAGGATTTTTTAAGGCTTAAAAATGATATTTTAAAAGCCTATGCAGATTTTTATGCTAAATTTGCCCAGCTTGGTGGTGTGTATTTACAGCTTGATGATACAAGTTTTGGTTCTTTGTGTGATGAGAGTTTTTGTCAGACGAATGAAATTAATGCTGAAAATTTATGTGAAGAATATGTGGATTTTCTTAACGAGAGCTTAAAGACTATGCCAAAGGGCGTGATGAGTGCGATTCATATTTGTAGAGGAAATTACCGCAGTCGTTATGTAGCAAGTGGGGGTTATATGAGGGTGGCTAAAAAGCTTTTTGGCGAACTTCGTGTGAATAAATTTTTCTTAGAATTTGATGATGAGAGGGCTGGGGATTTTGAGCCTTTGAAATTTATGAAAGATCAAATTGCTGTTTTAGGAATCCTAACCAGCAAGGTTAATGAAAGCCCAAGTGTTGAAGAGCTTAAGACTAGAGTTAAGATCGCTTCTAAATTCATCAGCCCTAAACAAATCGAGCTTAGCACACAATGTGGCTTTAGTTCCACAGAAGAGGGCAATGAAATCGCCAAAGAAACACAATGGCAAAAAATAGCCCTTCTAAATGAAACCCTAAAAAGCCTTGAAGCTGAAGGCTTTTTTTCGTGAGAATAGGGCTTATAGGGCTTGGACGAATGGGAAAAAACCATTTGAACGAGCTTAGCAAAAATGAGAATTTTAAAGAAATTCTTTTATACGATATAGCTAAAAGTCAAGATTTTGCTTATCCTTTTTATGAGAATTTAGATGAGTTTTTAGAGCAAAATCTTGATTTGCTAATCATCGCAAGCCCTACAAACACACATTTTGATCTAGCAAAAAAGGCTTTTTCAAAGGTTAAAAATATCCTTATTGAAAAGCCACTAGCCTTAAATTTAACCCAAATGAAAGAACTTGATGAGCTTAGCAAAACCTTGCAAATTAATGTTGGTGTAGGCTTTAGTGAGCGTTTTAATCCTGTGATAAAAGCATTAAAGCAAGCGTTAAAAGATGAAAAAATCATTAGTATAAACATACAAAGGTATTCAAGCTATCCGCAAAGGATAACTGATGTGGGCGTTTTGCAAGATTTGGCTGTGCATGATCTTGATTTGCTTGCTTTTTTAAGCCAGAGCGAATTTAAGCAAAGTAAGGTATTTAAGGGCTTTGCCCACTCACAGCAAAGAGAAGATGATTCAATCATTGCTTGCGAGCTTGAAAACTGCATTGGCGTGGTGCATGAAAGCTGGAATGCAAGCTATAAAAAAAGGCAAATCAGTGTGATTTGCGAGGATAATTCTTATGAGGCAAATTTAAATGACTTTATTTTATTAAAAAATTTAAATCCACTTGAATTTAATGATAAAACAAGCCCTTTAAGAGCTGAGCATGAGGCTTTTTTAAGTTTTGCTAAAAATGATTTTTCCCCTCTTGCGAGAATTAAAGATGCTATAAGGGTTCAAGAATTACTGGAGGATATGCGTTGAAACTTGTATTATTTTTAAACATGGGTGGAGCTTTAAATCTTAAAGATTGTGAGCTTTTTTTAAAAAATATGTTCAATGATCCTTATATACTAGGTATTCAAAACAAGGCTTTAAGAGGCTTTGTGGCTTGGTGTATCACGAAAATGCGTGTGGGTGCGATGAGGAAAAACTACGAACATTTAGGCGGAAAATCTCCCTTAAATGAACTTACTCAAAGCTTGTGTGATAAACTTCGTGAAAAATGCGTGCAAAATGATAATTTTAAGGATTTTTACTTTGATTTTGTAAATTTATATGTGCCACCTTTTGCCAAGGAAGTTTTGCAAAAATATGAGCTTAAGGCAGATGATGAAATCGTGCTTTTCCCCTTATATCCTCATCATTCAAAAACCACGGTTAGCTCATCTCTAGAAGTACTTGAAAGAGAAATTCAAAACCTAAATATCAAATCAAAACTTAGCAAAATTCCTGTTTTTTATGATGATGAAGCGTATAATGAAATGATCATTTCACACATTTTAAGTGCAAACGAGCAGTTTTTAAAAGGACATAAAAAAACGCTTATTTTTTCAGCTCATTCTTTGCCTATTTCGCATATAAAAAAGGGCGATGTGTATGAAAGTCATGTAAGGGCACATTTTGAGGACTTAAAACAAAGACTTGAGCCTTTTTTTGATGAGATTGTTTTAGGCTATCAAAGTAGGCTTGGACCCGTAAAATGGCTTGAACCAAATACAAGCGACATTTTAGCAGGGCTTAAAAATGAGGCTTTAATCTATCCTATTGCCTTTTGTATTGATTGCTCAGAAAGTGTTTTTGAGCTCGAGCTTGAGTATAGAAAGGTGGCGACGAAAGACTACAAGGTCATTACTTGTCCTAATGATAGTAAGGAATTTATCGATTTTATCTTAAAATATCTTCAAAAGAATTTAACCTAGGTTTGTGTATAGGATAGTGCTTATTTTAAATTTCTTCCATAAATTTTTGGCGTTTAAAATTTATATTTATGTCAAGGCTTGCTCTGTTTTTTATATTTAGAGGATAATTTATGCCACCGCGTATTTTTAGTGTTTTGAATATTGCTTCTTTTTTATAATTTTGGCTAATAAATCCTTAGTCAAGTATAAGTTTAGTGAAATGATCGTTAAAAATAAGATGAAAAAACTTTTTTTATTTTTCTTTCTTTGTTACAACAAAGAATAATCATGTTTTAAAATTTAAGTTTCAATGTTTAAAATAATATATTTTTTGTATTTTAGGTTTTGCAAACCTTGTGTTTAAGGATTTAGATTTGAGCAAATATAAGAAAAATCATTTGTAACTCTATGCAAAGGTGCTAAAATTTGGAGCTATTGCATCAAATTTAAACTTAAATTCAAACTTTTTAGTAGAAATTAATAAGACTAGCAAAAGAACTTGTAAGAAAAATGCCCCGCCACTTTGCGAGGCATAAGTTAAATCAAAGCCCTAAGGCTTTTGTAGCGTATTGAACACCCAAATCAAAAGCTTTGGCATTTGCCTCTCTTGTTTTGGCAGGGACCATCTCAAGCATAGTTTCTTTAAGTGGTTCAAGTTCTATACATTTGCTCATAAAAGCTGCTATAGAAAGAGCGATGACTGATTGGGTAGCAACATTGCCAACCTCGTCTTTGGCTATAGTAATGATAGGAATTTGATAAATTTGCCATTTTTCAAAGTCTTGTTCTTGAGGATTGACCAAATTTGGCTCAACAACTATAATCCCCTTTTCTTTTACGCCCTCTTTAAAGCTATGATAACCCTTATCTGCTGTGGAAAGCATAAAGCCTATTTCACCTTCTACAGCATAAGGAAATAAAATTTCCTCATTATCAATGATAATATCAACTTTTGTAGGACCTCCACGAACTTGTGAAGTATAAGTTGATGCCTTAAAAGCATAGCGACCCTCTTTAATCGCTGCTTCTGCTAAAATTTCTCCAGCGGTAATGACGCCTTGTCCACCTTCTCCACCAAATCTTAGTTGATATTTCATAGATCCTCCAATTTAACCATTCTTTTTTCTTTTGAAGCACGACGCACTTCTTCGTAGGCATGGCAGTATTCTACTCTTTCTTTATCGTGATGTAGTATACCCATTGGAAATTTATGTTTTTTATCTGGCTCTTCAAGCTTTTCAAATTTATCTTTATCTATACAAAGCCCTTTGATCCAATCAAGCATTTGGGTGGCTTCTCCCATTTTGTTTTTACGACCTAGGTTGATATGACAATTTGAAAAGACATCCACAAAGCTGTATCCTTTATGCTCTAAAGCCTTAGCTATAGTGTTTTCAAGTTTCATCGCTTCGATAATATTTGCTCTTGCGACAAAGCTAGCTCCTGCTGCTATGGTAAGCTTACAAGCATCAAAATTTGGATCGATATTACCATGTTGTGCTGTAACTGTATAAAAACCTTGAGGGGTTGTGGGCGAGGTTTGCGAATTGGTAAGTCCGTAAATGAAATTGTTGATTAAAATATGAGTTAAATCTATATTTCTACGGCATCCGTGTATCGTGTGATTGCCTCCAATAGCTAAGGTATCGCCATCTCCACTTACTACGATGACATGTTTGCTAGGATTGGCAAGTTTTATTCCGCTAGCATAAGCAATAGCTCTGCCGTGAGTGGTATGCACGGTGTTGCAATTTACATAAGAACTCATCCTCCCACTACAGCCAATACCAGAAACAAGACAAACATCATCCATATCCCAGCCTACTTTTTGAATGGCTCTAATAATAGCTTTTAAAACCACTCCATCGCCACAGCCCCAACACCACTGTGTCGGCATTTTATTCACTCTAAGATAATTATCATATTCAAAAGCCATTATAAACTCTCCTTTATTTTTATCATAATTTCGCTTGGGGTTAGTGGGCGTCCATTTGCACGAAGTAGGGTGTAAAAATCATCCCTTTTGCTTGCTCTTTGGATTTCTTCTAAATATTGTCCCATATTTAATTCACAAACCAGAACTTTTTTAAATTTACTCACAACTTGGGCTATTTTTTTCTCATGCACAGGATAAAGAGTAAGAGGTCTAAAAAGCCCTACCTTTATGCCTTGCTCTCTTAATCTGTGAATAGCTTCTTTCACGCTTAAAGCTACGCTACCATAGGCTATAACAAGAAAATCAGCATCCTCAAGCTCATATTCTTCAAATAAACAAATTTCATCGACTCTGTTTTTGATCTTTCCAAAAAGGCGTTCGATATTGTATTTTACAATAGCACCATCTTCAGTAGGAAAGCCTATATCTCCGTGATGAAGCCCTGTGATATGATAGCGATACCCCTCGAAAAAAGGATTTAGAGTCGCTGGCTCATTCATCGGCGCTTCATAAGGCTTGTAAGCTTCTTTAGCTCCGCTAAATTTAGCTCTATTAATAATTTGTAAATCTTTAACCTCAGGAATTTTTGCTTTACCATTCATATGACCTACGGTCTCATCAAGCAGTAAAAATACAGGCGTCATTAATTTTTCAGCCAAATTAAAAGCCCTAATCGTCTCAGTATAAGCTTCTTCTAGTGTCGTAGGAGCTAGAGCTATACTTGCAAAATCGCCGTGAGTAGGCGCTTTTGCTTGAAATAAATCCCCTTGTGCAACCCTAGTTGGAAGCCCAGTTGATGGACCTCCACGCATAACATTGACTATGACTAGGGGAATTTCAGCAATAAAAGCATAGCCGATTTGTTCTGATTTTAAAGAAATGCCAGGACCACTACTTGCGGTCATAGACTTTGCCCCACTCATAGCAGCACCTATGCTGACGCTTATGCCGCTGATTTCATCCTCCATTTGTATAAAAGTGCCATCATTTGCAGGCAAGAGCTTAGATAGGATATGAGCTATCTCAGAACTTGGAGTAATGGGATAGCCACCAAAAAATTTACAGCCACATTCTACGGCAGCTTTTGCCACTAGGCTATTTCCTGTTGCGATTAATTCTCTCATCTTAATTTTCCAACTTTTTATAATGATTTTCTTTGATTCGTAATGCTCTTTGTTTTGACTCATCAGTGAGTTTTGCAAATTTAAAGTCATTTCTTTTTGCAACCATAATGGCAAAATCAGGGCAGTGCAGTTCGCATTCATTACAACCTATGCAAGAATTTGGATTAACCACTTCTATCATTTGTCCTAAGACGGCATTGACATCATCTCTCATAGCCAAAACCCCAGCAGGGCAGTAACTCACGCAAATATTACAGGCTTTGCAACGCTTTTCATTCACCCAAACGGGCATATTATTAACACTCATTTTTTTTCCTTAAATGTATTTGTATTTGATTAAAGATTTTTCAATACTTAGCTTTTCTGCCTCGTTTAAATTTAGAGGCAAAACTTCAAGCACTCCATCTAAACTTAAACGAGCCAAAACTCCAAAAGCTTTATTATGAACCCCAAATTCTCCGTGCAAAATCACACTCATAGGTAAAAACTCTCTTGTGCGAATCCCTTCTATCATCCTTACACAAGCAGCAGCTGGAGCTAGATAAGCTGAAGCTTTAAGGTGTTTAATCACCTTTGCACCGCCTGTTTTGACCTCATTTTCAATATCTTCAAATTCTTCTTCATTTAAAAGTGTGGAAATTTTTTCATTTTTGCAAGTTGATAAAGATTTTAACAAAACCATATCATCATTGTGAAAGCCTATAAGTTTGGTGTCTATATCAAAACTTTTGCATTTAAATTTCTTTGCAAGTTCATATTTAAAACGAGCATTATCAAGTGTCCCTGCCATAGCTATGATTTTCTTAGAATCAAAAAGATGGCTTTCATATAAGACATTAAGTAAAGAATCAACAGGATTTGTAAGTATGATAAAAAGGGGATTTTCTACATATCTTTTGATTTGCTTAGCACATTTAAGCATAATTTCTTTATTGGTTTGCAAAAGCTCATCTCTGCTTTGTCCATCCTTTCGTGCAACACCAGCACAAAAAATCACTATATCACTATCTTTGCTGTAAGAGTACTCCTCAGTGCAAGTAAGCTTAATGTCTAAATTTAAAGCAGCTATGCTTTGTCCTAGCTCTAAATCTCTTGCTATGAGGGATTCTTTTTCTATCCCTATCATTACAAGCTCGCTGACACTTTCTCTTAGAATCAAAGCATAGGCTATGCTTAAGCCAACATTACCAGGACCAATGATGGTGATTTTCATTGAGCTAGTCTTTCTATGATATCATTGAAGGTTTTACTTGGTCTCATAACCGCATTAGCTTTCGTATCATCAAATTTATAATACCCTCCAAGATCAACTGCTCTACCTTGTTCATCTAAAAATTCTTTTCTGATCTCATCTTCTTTTGTGCTTAATTCCATAGCAATATCATGAAAGATCATTTGAAGTTCCTTTTCATTTCCCTGTCTTGCAAGCTCATTTGCCCAGTAACTTGCAAGATAATAATGACTAGTCCTATTGTCATCTTCTCCAACTTTTCTTGAAGGCGTCTTGCCCTTTTCAAGCCAAGAAGCAATGGCTTCATCAAGGCACTCTGCCAAGACCTTAGCCTTGTAAGATTCATTTTTTCTTGAATAAAACTCAAGTGCTGCTTGCAAGGCTAGAAATTCACCCAAGCTATCCCAACGCAAGTGATTTTCTTCAACGAGTTGTTCAACTTGTTTAGGCGCACTTCCACCTGCACCTGTTTCAAACATAGCTCCACCGCTAAGCATTGGCACTATAGAAAGCATCTTAGCACTTGTTCCAAGTTCTAAGATAGGGAATAAATCCGTAAGATAATCGCGTAAAACATTGCCTGTTATAGAAATCACATTTTTACCTTCTCTGATAAGTTTTAAACTTTCCAAGCAAGCTTCTTTTGGAGCTAAGATACTGATTTGATCGCTTTTTTCAAGGTTTTTTTGAGCTAATTTTTCTTTAACAATATCAATCATAATTTTATTGCTCGCTCTTTGAGGATCAAGCCAAAATATAGCCTTATCTCCGGTTATTTGCATTCTTTCTATGCCTAAATCAATCCAATTTAAAATCGCATTTGCTTTTGCTTCATTCATACGGAAAATATCGCCTTTTTTAAGCTTAAAGGATAAGAGATTTTCTTGAGCTTGTGTTTGGACAATAAAAGTACCATTTTCAGGAGCAACAAAGGTCTTATCATGAGAGCCATACTCTTGAGCTTTTCTAGCCATAAGACCTATATTACTTACGCTACCAAGCTTACTAGGATTTAGAGTTCCATTTTTATGTAAATCCTCAAGCACAGCCTCATAAATAGTCGCATAGGTTTTATCAGGAATAACAGCATTGGTATCTTTTTCCTTTCCATTTTTATCCCAAAGTTTTGCTCCATTTTTAAGCATAGCAGGCATAGAAGCATCAACAATAACATCGCTAGGAACATGTAAATTTGTTACGCCTTTTTCTGAATTGACCATGGAAATTGGGGCATTTGTATCAAGAATTTCATTATATTTGTTAAGAATTTTATCTTTAAGTGGAGAATTTTGTATCTTTGCTAGGAGTTCGCTTATGCCATTGTTTGGATTTACTCCAAGCTGATCTAATTCTTCTTTAAATTCATGAAATAAATCTTTAAAATATGCTTTCACAGCATATCCAAAAAGGATAGGATCGCTTACTTTCATCATAGTAGCTTTTAAATGAAGTGAAAAAAGTATATCTTCTTTTTTGCATAGAGCAATTTGTTCTTCATAAAACTTTTGCAATTCTTCGCAACTAAGAAAGGTAGCGTCTAAAATTTCATCTTTTTCAACTTTAATATTTTCTTTGAAAACCTTAGTGTCGCCATTATCGCTGATAAAAATGATATTTACACTTGTATCTTCTTTAATTAAAACAGCTTTTTCATTATCAAAAAAATCAGCTTTTGGCATATAAGAAACTCTCGTTTTAGAATTTGGATCAAAAGGAATGATTTTATAAGGATTAGATTTGGCATATTGTTTTACGGCAAATGAGCAACGACGATCAGAATTTCCCTGTCTTAGAACAGGATTTACAGCTGAGCCTAATATCTTTTGATATTTGTTTAAAATTTCCTTTTCTTTATCCGTATTAGCAACATCAGGATAATTAGGAACATTATAACCTTTTTCTTGCAATTCTTTTATCGTTGCTTTAAGCTGAGGGATAGAAGCTGAAATATTTGGCGTTTTTATTAAAATGCAGTTTGGACTTTGAACCAACTCTCCGAGTTTTGATAAATCATCATCAATCCTTTGTTCAGGTTTTAGTTCATCACTAAAGGTAGCGATAATACGACCTGATAAAGAAATATCGGCTGTATTGATCTTGATATTTGCATGAGCTAAAAAGGCACGAACTATTGGTAAAAACGAATAAGTAGCTAAAGCTGGGCTTTCATCTGTAAGAGTGTAAGTCATTGTAGTCCCTTAGAAATCTTAAAATTTTTCTGTTAATTATACACAAAAACTATGATTTTAGAGAAAAAAAATACCTCATGTTACATTTTTTTACATTTTTAAGCATTTTATAAGCTTATTTAAACCATGTCGAAGGAGCTTCAACAATGTTTTTTAGGATATTAAAAGGTAATTTTAAGGTTTCTTTAATCACTTGTGTTTTAAATTTAGGATTATCTAATTTTCCTTCCACTACTATGCGTGTTGAAATTTCTCTATCTTTTCCTAATAAAACTTGATTAATGATAGGCACTTTATTGATAATTTCTGAGGCTGATTTTAGTGTCTTAAGTTCAAGCTCTATAAAGATACTTTCATCTTTGAGATTAATCTGACCAGAGCCTAGTATATCAACACTATCTCCGTCTAAGTTCAAGCCTGTGATATAAATAATATCATCTTTTCTTTTTAGTAAAACCGCACCTTTTTGTATATTAAGTCCTTTTTCGTTGAAAGTAGGGGATTTAAACATTAATAAACTAGGGATAGTATCGATAAAGGAAATGAGTTGATTATAAAGCTTTAGATCTTTAAGATAAGTATTTCCAAGATAGATCCTTCCCTCAAAGTCTTTAAGATCATTGCCTTCGAGGAAAAGATTGAAATTTCCGCCTTTAACTACGGTTTTGTTAAAAATCTCATTAATGATTTCATCATCGAGATTGAAAGCTTTAAAAAGCATGTGATTATTTTGTTTATCAAAGACATATTGAGCATTTTTTCTTGAAGCTTTGAGATTTGAAAGTTCTTTATTTGTATAGAAATAAAATTGATCAAAATGAAAGTTTTCATCCTTAAAGTATATACCCGAATTTGTTGCTCGGATACTTAAATTTGATATATTTGTTTCATTCGTATCAAATTTAAGTTCATCAGTATATTTTAGGCTAAGATCCTTTACGATGATATCTTTTTTATCAGGTTTGAAATTTAGACTTAAATGTTTACTTGCACTTTGTAAGCTGAAATTATCTCCATTTTTCTTAATGATAAAATCATCAAGATTATAAGGACTTTGATCTTTTTGAAACAAGGGTAGGTTAAAATGGGTATTTGTAAGAAAGATATTGAAATTTTTATAGTCTTTTGTTTGTAGCAAAAAAGAGTCAGCACCTTGTATTTGAAGCTTTTGCATGAGGGGTGAGTATTCTTTAAATTTCTCTAAACTTGGTGTTTGCAAACTTAAGCCTTTGGTGAAATTTATACTTAAATCAAAATCTTTTGAGTATAAAATCACTTCATTATCATAAGAAAAATTAAGCAAAAGATGTTTGTTTTCTAAATTTAAAAGATTATTAAAATAAATTTGAGAGATATTAGTATCAAAGATACCTTTTTTTGAAGATAAATTTAAGCTTGCATTAAAATCTGCTTTTAAAAAATCATTGAAAATATTAAAATTTTGCATAGAAAGATCGGTATTTTTTAAAGTAAGCACCCCACTATCCACCATAAAAGAAGCCATATCTAGCTTGGTTTTATTGATATGAAAATCCCCCTCGTAAGTTCCTTTTTTTGTAGCAAAAGGGAGATTGATAGTAAAATTTGTATCCATTTTTCCTGAAAGTTGTTGTAAGGGAACATTAATTTTGTATTCTTTGAGTAAGGTTTGCATTTTATCATCAAGTAAAAGTTCATTTGAGATGATATTAATATGAATGCCCGTTTTTTTAGGCTCTAAAATATCATAAATATAAACCTTGCTTTGACTGATATCAAATTTTCCAAAGTTTGCCTTGTCAAATTTGAAATCAAGCCTTTGTCCATTTAAAATTAAATCCACATATGGAAATATAATAGACTGGATATTTGGTTTAAGTTTTAAATCGAGATTTTGAGCATACGCCTTTGCTTTAAGATCAGTAATTTGATATTTATTTCGTATTTGTCTTACCTTGCCCTCTAAGAAATCAAAATGATAAAACTCGGCTCTTGCCTTTGTCCCAAGCCAATCAACCAATCCTTTTGATAAATTTATACTTTTGAGATTATCTAAAACGGCGTTGATATTAGTGATGTTTATATTTTCAAGATCGTAGCTTATCTCATTGCTAGTGTAGCTAATATTAAAATCAAAATACAAAGAAGTGGAATTAAAATCTCCAACAAAAGTATATTTTTCCTTGTCTATATCGATGTAAATTTCTCCCTTAGAGCTTGCATTGTAATCCTTGATGAAAAGATCGTTAATATTGGCTTTGATCATGTTTTTATCACTATTTAAGCCAAGTTGTATGAAAAAATGCTCATTATCCATGATAAACTCATCATTTATAAATCGCAAACGAGTATTTTGATTTTTAAGATGTAAATTTTCTATGTCGATTTCTTGAAAAAAACTATAAAAAAATTCAAGGTTTTGGCTCAATTCCAGCATAGTTTTAGAGCTAAAGCTTTCATCTTGTTCTTGTGTAAAAATTTCTATTTTTTTGGCTTTTACTATAAGTTTTTTATCTAATTTTATATATAATTCTTCAAGATGAAAAAATTGTGTTTGGATAATAGATAAGGTAAAACCATTTTTCAGGATAATAAAAAGGACTAAAAAAATGATAAAAACAATGAATAAATATCGCAATATATTTTTTTTCATGATAGATTTCTTTCTCATTTTACTGATAGGAATTTTTTACTATTTAAGTTTGCCTTTTAAAAGCGAATCTGTTGTATATATTCCCTCAGGTTCTATTTCACAGATTATACAAAATTTAGATAACAATAATTATAAAATGAGCAAAATAGATAAATATATTTTGTATTTTTTAGGCTATCCTCAATCAGGCTGGATAAACATAGGTCAAACACCGCTTAACCGAGTAGAATTTTTACATAAGCTTACAACAGCAAAGGCAGCTGAGCAAAGTATCATTTTAATACCCGGAGAAACAACGGCTTATTTTTTAAAACAGGTAGCTAAAGATTTAAATTTAAGCGAGGAAAAATTACTTTTAGAATACTCAAAGCAGGCTAAATTTAGCGAGGGTATGCTTTATCCTGAAACTTATTCTATCCCTAAGGGCATAAAAGAGGATTTACTTATTAAACTTTTGTTGGCTCATTCTTTTGAACAAAGTAAAAAGGCTGCGATAAAAATTTTTGGAGAATATAATGAAAAAAAATGGCATCAATTTGTCATCACAGCTTCAGTGATACAAAAAGAAGCCGCAAATAACGAAGAGATGCCCATAGTTGCAAGCGTGATTTATAATAGACTCAAAATAGGCATGAAGCTTCAAATGGACGGCACTTTAAACTACGGACTTTACTCGCATACAAAAATCACACCAGAGCGTATAAGAAATGATGAAAGTTCTTATAATACCTACAAATTTGCAGGACTTCCAGCAGAAGCTGTTTGCAATGTTTCTTTAAATGCGATCAAGGCAGCGATTTTCCCAGCAAAAACTGAGTATTTGTATTTTATGAGAGATAAAAAAACGGGACTTCATATCTTTACAACAAATGTAGATGATCACAATAAAGCCGTTGCAGCACAAAGAGGACTTTAAAATATCTTGTTTTTTATAAAAATAAATCCAAGAGGCTTGATTTTTTAACTTTCTTGTAGTAAAATTATTTAATTTAGAAGTTTTAAAAAGTTGGAATGCTTTTTGCTTGAGAGTAGTCAAGATATTTTTAAGGATAGCAAAAATGATCAACCCATTTAAGTCAAAAGAGCTTGTAACCTCAGCTTTAGCTGGGAGAAATTTAAGAAATCAGCTCATAAATTCAAACCTTGCAAATGTTGATACTCCATTTTATAAAGCGAGGGATATAGAATTTGAAACGGCTTTAGTTAAAAGAGCTGATGAAATTTTTAAAAGAAAAGATAATAAAGAACTTCAAATGGCACAAACAAGTGAAAAACATCAAGAGCCTTGGAAATTTCCAGATCCAAATAAGTCTATTATCTATCTAAGAGATGGACATTTAGCAAGAAATGACGCTAATACGGTTGATCTTGATGTGGAAACAACTGAGATGAGTAAAAATACTGCTATGGTTACAGCACTTGATGGGGTTTTAAGAAAACAAGGTAGCATTTTTACATCTATCATTGATGCAAGTTCAAAGCTTAGTTAAGGAGTAGGAAATGGCATATTTAAGTGATTTTGATATCAGTGGATATGGGCTTAGCGCTCAAAGATTTAGACTTAATGTTATAAGCTCTAACATAGCTAATGCAAATACAACTAGAACAGCTGAGGGTGGTCCTTATAGAAGAAGAGAGGTTATTTTTAAAGCCACTGATTTTAATGAAATTTTAAACAAACAAATTAAAGAAGATAACAATCTTTTAGAATACGAAAACCCACTCAATGATAAAGATGCACAAAAAAATGCCGATCCTAGTATTATGAGTGTTGTTGTTGATAAGGTTGTTCGTGATGATAAGGAATTTCGTATGAAATATGATCCAAGCCACCCAGATGCGAATGCTGAGGGTTATGTGGCTTATCCAAATATCAATCCGGTTATTGAAATGGCTGATTTGATAGAGGCAACTAGGGCTTATCAAGCAAATGTTGCAGCTTTTAATAATACTAAAGCGATTGCAAATAGTGCTATTGAATTACTAAGAGGTTAAGAAAATGAATGAAATAAACAAAATAGGACAAAGCTTAAATACCAGCAATGTAAATAAATCTTCTAATAACAATAACATAGGCGATGAGTTTGCAAAGCTTTTAAAAGGTTCTATCGAGGATCTAGATCAAACCCAAAAGGCTGGAGAAGCAGCTATGGCAGATATTGCTACCGGTGAGGTTAAAGACTTGCATCAAGCAGCAATTGCCATAAATAAAGCTGAAAGTAGTATGAAATTTATGCTTGAAGTGAGGAATAAAGCTATTAACGCTTATAAAGAAATCACAAGAACACAAATTTAATAATGCCTCAAACAAGCAAGAACAGAGTCTCTAAGGTTGCTTTTGCCTTTATTATGGCTGTGTTTTTTATGCTTATTTTTTTAAGTTCTACTTTTTTTCTTACCTCAAAACGCAATATCCCAAACACAGAAAAAGACCAATACGATAGTGCTTTAAGGGGAAGTATTATCACAAAAGATAATTTTATAGTTGCAAGTTCTAAGGAAATTTTTAGAGCAGAGATCGATCTTAGAAGCATAAACAAAAACAAGCTTGATTTGTTTTTAAAACTTTTTCAAATTTATAGCGGGGCAAGCGAAGCCCAAATGCAAGATATTAAAAAAAGAATGAGCGTTAAAAAACCAAAATCTTATAATTTTATTCTCTTGCAAAATTTAGATTCAAAACATGCTAGCTATCTTAGAGAGCTTGCTAAAAAGCTTTATGTTCAAGGCTTTTTTAAAGCTTTTACTAATAGCAATAATAAGGTGGAAACAAGAGGACTTAGCGTGATAGAACACAAAGAAGATCGCACTTATATGGGCGTTGATTCTTTAACTCCTGCACTAGGTTATACTAGAAGTGTTTTAGATGAAGAAAACCTAATCCTTAAAAATGTTGGCGTGAAGGGTTTGGAAAAGTATTATGATGAGTGTTTGCTAGCCTTTCAAAACGGAAAAATTCAAGGCTTAAAAGATATAGGTGGCAATATCATTTTAAATTTAAACTCAGTTGAAAAAAGAAAGATTGATGGTTGCAATCTTCACATTAACATATCTTTAAGACTTCAAAAAAACATAGAAAAAGCCATAGATAAAAAAAATGCTGATTTAAAGGCAAATGAAATTTTAGCTGCTGTTATGGAAAGTAAGACGGGTAGGATTGTTGCTTTGGCAAGCTCAAGAAGATATGATCCACAAAATCGCGGTAAAGACTTATCTGTCCTTAATGCAAGTGCCATAGAATATGGCTATGAGGCTGGCTCTGTCATCAAACCCTTTATCTTTGCCACAGCTCTTAGTGTAAATAAGATTAAATTTGATGAGAGTATTAACACTTACAATGGTGCTTACAAGCTTGGACGATTTACTATAAAAGATGATCACCCAGCTACAAAAATGAGTCCTGAGGAGATTATGATATATTCTTCAAATATAGGTATGATACAAATTGCTAAGAGATTGAATAATTTTGAGATTATTTCAGGGCTTAAAATTTTTAAATTTGGTGAAAAAAGTGGCATAGATCTTCCTTATGAGCAAAAAGGAGAATTGCCAAATCCTAAAAAAATACGAGAAATTGAAAAATCTGTTTTAAGCTATGGATACGGTCTAAAAACAACTTTTATTCAACTTTTAGCAGCATATAATGTTTTTAATAATGATGGTTTTTATATCTCTCCAAGACTTGGGGATAAATTTTATCAAAATGGAAAATGGACTGATTTAAACGA
Source organism: Campylobacter sp. MIT 99-7217 (assembly GCF_006864365.1). Lineage (NCBI taxonomy): Bacteria > Pseudomonadati > Campylobacterota > Epsilonproteobacteria > Campylobacterales > Campylobacteraceae > Campylobacter > Campylobacter sp. MIT 99-7217. The sequence goes on along the minus strand of NZ_QHLJ01000003.1, from coordinate 70,283 downwards.
TACAAAACCTGAGAAAATCTTATCCACTCAAACAGCTAGGATTATGCAAGAGCTTCTAATTTCTACCATAAAAAAAGGAACAGGAAGAAAGGCTTATACAGAAGGGCTTATCATAGGTGGAAAAACAGGGACAGCAAGGATAGCCGAAAGACAAGGATATACCTCAAATCGCCATAATGCTTCATTTTTTGGCTTTGTTAATGATGGCAAAAACTCTTACACCATAGGCGTTTTAGTAAGAAATCCAACAAAACCTTATAGCTACTATGCAGCACAAAGTGCCTTGCCCATGTTTAAAGATGTGATAGATATTTTAGTGCAAGAGGGCTTTATAGAGCTTATCAAATAAATTTTTAAGATATCTCAAGCTTTCTTTTTACACCTCTTATACTAAGTTCTGCTTGAATTTCATCAAGATAAAAAACACTAAATTTTTCATCATTTGCATCTTCAAAACGAGTTTTTGCTTTATCTATATAGCTTTGTTTTATGGTTTTATTATCCTCAAAAACAGCTTTTGCATTTATCCTTACCCAAGAAAAATCATCAGCACAAACGCAAATACAAATTTCAGGATTAGCCATAAGCTCTTGAAACATTGTTTTATCGTTGTTCATACAATACCAAATTTTATTTAAAGCAAGCATAAAGCTTCCTATGGGACGAGAATGAGGGATACCTTGAACACTTGTACTTAAAATTTGGATACTATTTTTTTCTAAAAAGGAAGAAAGTTCTTGCAAGTCATTATTCATTATATATCCTTAAATTTTTATCAATGCTAATTTTATCAAAATTTATGCGTAATATCATTTAAAAATGATATAATTTTTGCTTTAAAGGGCTTAAAAATGTTTAATATCGTTTTGGTTTCTCCAAGAATCCCACAAAATACAGGAAGTATTGGCAGAATGTGTTATAATGCGGGCTTTACCTTGCATATAGTAAAGCCCATAGTTTTTGATATAGATGAAAAATCCGTTAGAAGAGCAGGGCTTGATTATTGGGCTAAACTTAAGCCTGTGATTTGGGAAAGTTTGGACGAATTTTTGGAAAAAAATAAACAATTTTTAGAAAGATTTTTTTTCGCAACAACGAAAAGTTCAAAGCCTTTTTTTGAAGCTCATTTTAAAAAGGGCGATTTTCTTTTTTTTGGAAGCGAAAGCTATGGCTTGCCCATGTCTTTAATGCAGCTTAAATTTGAAAATGCCATTACTATCCCTATGAAAAGCTACGGAAGAAGCTTAAATTTAGCTACAAGCGTGGGTATAGTTTCTTATGAGGCTTTAAGGCAAAATTATCAAGATTTTCAAAGGTAGTTTATGGAAAATTTTTTGGATTTTATTATCACGGCTTTATTTATTGCTTTGATTGCATTTTTTGTGATAGGATTTAATAAACAAATGCTAGAAAAAAATAAGCAAAGAGAAGAAAAATACAAAAATTTAAAGGATAAAAAATGAGCAAAAAGATCTTAGCTCCGCTTGCAACAGGCTTTGAAGAAATTGAGTTTGTAAGCATAGTGGATATTTTAAGAAGGGCAGGACTTGAGGTGATCATCGCTACCTTAAATGATGATTTCTTAGTAAAAGGAGCACATAATATCATCATTAAAGCAGAAGTAAAACTATCTAGTATAAACGCACAAATGCTCGATGGTATAGCATTAGCAGGGGGTTATGATGGCATGATGAATCTTAAAAAGAGTAAGGAAATTTTACAGCTTATTAAGGATTTGCATGCGGATAAAAAGCTTGTTAGTGCACTTTGTGCCTCGCCTATCGTGCTTCATGAAGCAGGGGTTTTAGGTGGAAATTTTACTTGTTATCCGGGCTGTGAGCAAGGATTAAAGGGAACAAGGCTTGAAAAAGCTGTTGTTATCAATGAAAATATCATCACTTCAGCAGGTCCTGCTACCGCGTCTTTGTTTGCACTTGAACTTGTAAGGTATTTGTGTGGCGAAGATACTTACAATAAACTTCATAAAGAGCTTTTGATACCTTTGATCAAAGCTTAATTTTTAAACAAAGTAGATTGTAGCTTTTTTGGATATAAACACTCTCAAAAAAGCTATAAAAATGAAAAAAATTTTATTGTTTATTGAGAGAATTATTTGGATAATTAAATATTTTATAAATGATAAATTCTATTAAAAAGTGTTTTTAAAAAGTGTTTTATATGTTTGCGATATAAATTTGCTTCAAATATCTAATTTATAGCAATCTTAAGTATATGTCTTGCATTTAAAAATATATCGCAAATATTATTCATTAAAAGAATAAATATAGCCTTAAATAACCTATAAAAAGGGTTTTTTAATTGTTCTTATTTAATTTTAAACTAAGTTTAAATGAGTAGAATACTATTGTTTTAAATTATAGAGATAGGAGAAAGGTATGAATAGAAGGGATTTTATTAAAAATACCGCTATTGCAAGTGCAGCAAGTGTTGCAGGTATGAGTGTTCCTAGCTCTGTTATGGCAGATGAAACAAAGGAAAATTGGCGTTGGGACAAGTCCGTTTGTAGATTTTGCGGAACAGGCTGTGGAATTATGGTTGCTAGAAAAGGCGACAAAATAGTTGCCGTAAAAGGAGATCCATCAGCTCCTGTTAATCGTGGCTTAAATTGTATTAAAGGCTATTTTAATGCTAAGATTATGTATGGAGAAGATAGACTTGTTATGCCTTTACTCCGCGTAAATGATAAGGGAGAATTTGATAAAAAAGGTAAATTTAAACAAGTTTCATGGCAAAGAGCCTTTGATGAAATGGAAAAACAAATCAAAAAAACCATAGCAGAAAAAGGTGTTGAAGGCATTGGTATCTTTGGTAGTGGTCAATATACTATCCAAGAAGGTTACGCCGCTGTTAAACTTATAAAAGGTGGATTTAGATCAAATAATATCGATCCAAATGCAAGACACTGTATGGCTTCAGCTGTTGTTGCCTTTATGCAAACTTTTGGTGTTGATGAACCATCAGGCTGTTATGATGATATCGAACTTACTGATACTATCATTACTTGGGGAGCAAATATGGCTGAAATGCACCCTATACTTTGGAGCCGTGTGAGTGATAGAAAACTTAGCAATCTTGACAAGGTAAAACTTGTAAATTTAAGTACCTTTTCAAACCGCACTTCACATATCGCTGATACTGAAATCATCTTTAAACCAAGTACAGATTTAGCCATTTGGAATTATATCGCAAGGGAAATTGTATATAATCACCCAGAAGCTATGGATGAGAAATTTATCAAGGAACACTGTGTTTTCACTACAGGCTATGCTGATATAGGTTATGGTATGAGGGCTAATCCAAATCACCCTAAATTTAAAGAAAGTGAAAAAGACACCGTTGCAAAAGAAAACGAAATTACTCTTGATGAGGAAGAGGCTGCAGCTCTTAGTTATCTTGGCGTAAAGGCTGGCGATAAACTCAAGATGACCCACCAAAATGAAGCTGACAAACACTGGGAAATCAGTTTTGAAGAGTTTAAAAAAGGCTTAGAGCCTTATACCTTAGACTATGTTGCACAGGTTGCAAAGGGCGATGATAACGAAAGTATTGAGGATTTTAAGAAAAAACTTCAAGAACTTGCAAATTTATATATAGAAAAAAATCGTAAAGTCGTAAGCTTTTGGACTATGGGCTTTAACCAACATACAAGAGGAACTTGGGTAAATGAGCAAGCTTATATGATCCACTTTTTACTTGGCAAACAAGCAAAACCGGGTAATGGTGCTTTTTCTCTTACAGGACAACCAAGTGCTTGCGGAACAGCTAGAGAAGTTGGAACCTTTTCTCACCGCTTACCTGCTGATATGGTTGTGGCAAATCCTAAACACAGAGAAATCACAGAAAAAATTTGGAAACTTCCTGCAAAAACGCTTAATCCAAAACCGGGTGCACCTTATCTTAAAATCATGCGTGATTTAGAAGATGGTAAGATCACTTTTGCTTGGGTTCAAGTTAACAATCCTTGGCAAAATACTGCTAATGCAAATCACTGGATAGCAGCAGCTAGAGAAATGGATAATTTTATCGTTGTGAGTGATTCTTATCCGGGAATTTCAGCAAAGGTAGCTGATCTTATCTTGCCTACTGCTATGATTTATGAAAAATGGGGTGCATATGGCAATGCTGAAAGAAGAACACAGCACTGGAAACAACAAGTTTTACCTGTAGGCTCAGCAATGAGTGATACTTGGCAAATGGTCGAACTTTCAAAAAGATTTAAAATTAAAGATTTTTGGGGTGAAACTAAGGTTGATGATAAACTTACTTTGCCAAGCGTCTTAGAAGAAGCTAAAGCTATGGGTTATAGCGAAGAAGCAACTTTTTATGATGTGCTTTTTGCAAATGAAGAAGCGAAAAAATTTGTTGCTAATGATGCCGTGATGAAAGGCTTTGATAATACCGAAGTTAATGGCGATGAAAGAAAGGTTATAGGAAGTGATGGTAAGGAATTCACAGGATATGGCTTTTTTATCCAAAAATATCTGTGGGAAGAGTACCGCAAATTTGGCGTTGGACATGGACATGATTTAGCTGACTTTGATACTTATCATAAGGTTAGAGGCTTGAGATGGCCAGTGGTTAATGGTAAAGAAACTCAGTGGAGATTTAATACAAGATTTGATTATTATGCTAAAAAAGCAGCTCCTAATTCCGATTTTGCTTTCTATGGAGACTTTGCTAAGGCTCTTACAAATGGAGATTTATTAGGACCTAAGCAAGAAGAAGCTCATAGTATCAAAAATAAGGCTAAGATATTCTTCCGTCCATTCATGAAAGCACCTGAAAGACCAAATGAAGAGTATCCATTCTGGTTAAGTACAGGTAGGGTTTTAGAGCATTGGCATAGTGGAACGATGACCATGCGTGTACCTGAACTTTTCAGAGCTGTACCTGAAGCACTTTGCTATATGAATGAGAAAGATTGCGAAAAGCTTGGTTTAAGTCAAAATGATCAAGTTTGGGTAGAATCTCGTCGTGGTAAGATAAAAGCTCGTGTTGATATGCGAGGTAGAAATGCTCCACCGGTTGGGCTTGTGTATGTTCCTTGGTTTGATGAAAATGTTTATATCAACAAGGTTACTTTAGATGCAACTTGCCCGCTTTCTAAACAAACTGATTTTAAAAAGTGTGCTGTTAAAATTACGAAAGTTTGATAAAAATGAAGAACAGAAGAGATTTTTTTAAGACAAGCTTCAAAACTTTGTGCCTTTGCGGAGGTGCATCGTTTTTAGCAAGTCTAGCTTTAGAGGCAAAGGAAGAGTATTTTTTAAGACCACCCGGAGCTGAGGACGAGGAGAGATTTTTATCTCTTTGTATTCGTTGCGGGCTTTGTGTTGATGCCTGTCCTTATGATACTTTAAAGCTCGCTTCTGTTTTAGATGCAGCAAAGACAGGAACACCTTTTTTTGAGGCACGAAAAATTCCATGCTATCTTTGTAAAGATATTCCTTGCATAAAAGAATGTCCTACAAATGCTTTGGATAATAAACATCTAGCACCAGATAAGGGTATAGAGTCTTTGCAAATGGGTATAGCTATCGTTGATAGTGCAAGTTGTGTTGCGCACTGGGGAATACAATGTGATGCCTGTTACAGAGCCTGTCCTTTGATAGATAGGGCTTTGAAAATCGAAACAAAGAGAAACGAACGCACAGCAAAACATGCTCTTTTGCTTCCTGTGGTGGATCATGAAGTTTGCGTGGGTTGTGGACTTTGTGAGCTTGCATGTATCACACAAGAACCAGCTATACGAGTTTTGCCAAGAACTTATGTCTTAGGTAAGGCTGGAGATAACTATATCAAGGGTTGGGATAGAGATGATGAAAATCGTTTAAAAGAAAGTTCAACGAAGAAGAAATTTGATAGCAAAAAAGCTACCCAATATCTTAATGACGGAGATTTATAATGAGGTATTTAATCGCTAGAAGAATAGTTCAAATTGCTATTTTAGCACTTTTTGCCTTTGCTCCTAGTGCTTTAGTTATGGGCAATTTAAGCTCTTCGCTTTGGTTTAATACTATACCACTGAGCGATCCTTTTGCTGCGCTTCAAATTTTTTTAGCAAGTTTAAGCATAGATTTAAGTCTTTTGGCTGGAGCTTTGCTTATTTTTTTGCTTTATGGAATTTTCTTAGGAAGGGCTTTTTGTGCTTGGGTTTGTCCTATCAATCTCATCACAGATTTTGCCTCCTTTGTCCGTCAAAAGATGGGACTTAGGGCTTCGAAATTTATTATTTTGAGTAAGAATTTGAGATATCTTATTCTTATACTTACCCTTGTTTTAAGTTTTATTTTAAGTCAACCTGTCTTTGAAGCTTTTTCTTATATAGGAATAGTTCAAAGGGGCGTGATTTTTGGCGGTTTTTCTTGGGCTTTTGTTGGATTTGTTATCTTTGTAATTGATGCTTTTTTGGCTTCAAGAGCTGTTTGTTCGCATTTTTGCCCACTTGGGGCATTTTATGCATTTATTTCAAGATATGCTCTTTTAAAGGTAAGATATCATCTTTCAAAATGCACAAAATGTTTTAAATGTGTTGAAATTTGTCCAGAAAGACAGGTTTTAGCTCATATTGGCAAGGAACAAAAAAATGTTCTTTCAGGAGAGTGTATTCGTTGTGGTCGCTGTATAGAAGTGTGCGATGATGATGCACTTGAGTTTAGTATTTTTGATATAAGGAGAAAAAATGTTTAAGAAGATGTTGGTTGGACTTGGTATTTTTGCTATGCTTTTTATAGTTGCATGCAAAGATAACAGTACAAAGGAAACAAACTCCTCTACCAGCGAAGAGATAAAAACAGAAGCTGGAGTGAGTGATGTTGATATTGGTTTGAGAAGAAGTGATTTAGCAAGGGAAGAAGTTGTTTTACCAGAATCAAGCTTTACCACACTTGCACCGGGCGAGGCTGAAGTGATAGACCGCTCTTTTGAAAATGCTCCACCTTTTATACCACATAGCACAGATGGACTTTTGCCTATCACAAAAGATAACAATATGTGTTTATCTTGCCATGTAAAAGAACTTGCTACTGAAGTTGGTGCTACGGCTATGCCTGCAACTCATTATTTTGATTTTCGTGCAAATAAATCAACAGGAGATGTGATTAGTGATACCCGTTTTAACTGCACCTTGTGCCATGTACCTCAAAGCAATGCAAAACCTTTAGTAGGTAACACCTTTAAACCTGTTTTTGATGACGCAACGCTTAAAAATAAGTCAAATTTAATTGATGTTATTAATGAAGGTGTGAATTAATGCTAAGAAAATGCTTGACATTTCTTTGCTTTTCTTTATTTTTGTTTGCTTATGAACTGAAGTTACCTTCAAATTTAACAGCCTTAAATTCTGAGGGTAAGTTTTTGTTCATAGGCACTATAAAGGGTGAAATTTTAAGTTTTGACACTGAAAAAAAGGAGTTAAAAGAAATTTTTGCCCTCCAAAATATAAAAAATTACTACGATGATAAGGCTGATTCTCAAATTTATAGTTTAGATATTTTTAATAACCAACTCCTCATTGTTTCTAGCGGTGATTTTGGTGGCTTAAATTTAGGTGTTTTAAATTTAAAGACTAAAGAATTTACAAGTAAAAAGCTTGATTTTGATAGTGTAAAAAAAGCATTTTTTATTGATGAAAATACCATTCTCTTAGCGCTTTTGAGCTCAGATATTAAGCTTTTAAATTTAAAAGATCTAAAGGAAATAAAAAGCTTTAAATTTTCTCATTCTAGTTTAAATGATGCGGCTTTGAGTAAGGATAGAACAAAGCTTGTTACCGGTTTTGAAAGTGGAGAGGTTAAACTTTTTGATATACCAAAATGGCAACTTGAGTTTAACTATGATAAAAATCACAAAGATGGAATTTATCAAGTGGATATAAAAAACAACACTCTTATAAGTTGTTCTACGGATAGAAAAATAGGACTTATTAAAAATGGAAAAGAAAGTTTTTTGCAAAAAAATTTTCTTATCTATGCTTGTGCCTTAAATGAAAATGCTAAAGTTTTGGCTTACGCAGATAATGAAGCTGGAGTTGTTGAGCTTTTAGATACTAAAGATTTTAAGCCCTTGTTTAAGGCTGAAAATGTAAATTTTATGGTAGAATTTGTTTTGTTTATGGGCGAGAATACATTTTTGATAGCGGGCTTTCATGATAAAATTCTCATCTTTGATAGATAAGGAGCTAATTAGTGAATATTTCAAGTGCTTTGGTTGTTGCTAAACAAGAGGATCAAGAAAGAGTTTTAGAGGCTATTTCAAGTATTGATTTGTGTAGTGTAGAGCTTATAGAAGATGAAAAGATCATTGTTTTGATAGAAAGTGAGAGTTTAGATGAGGAGTTAAAAGCCTTTAAGGCTCTTGAAAAAATCAAAAACACCATCAGTGTGAGTATGGTTTTTTCATATCAAGATCTTGATGATGAGATCCAAAAAGCTGGAAAAGTTGATATAGAGCAAAGACTTGATGAGAAAAAGGATGCTGAAGATATAGAATATTACGGCAATATTTTTCAAAAATATTAATTTCTAAGGCTTAAATATCTACGATTTTTATATTCTACCTTAAATTCTTGTGCAAACTTTTTGAAAAGTATTTTTTATTTGAACTTTTTTTGTTATAATCCTAAATTTCAAAAAAGCTTAGCTTGAGGTCAATTTTGTGAATTTTTTAAAACTCTTTAAACTTACCTTACCTGTAATGACTGCTTATATCCCGCTTGGAATGGCACTTGGTATACTTGCTGCGAGTAATCATTTTAGCATATATCAAGCCTTAATGATTTCTTTTTTTGTGTATTCTGGTTCGGCTGAGTTTTTGCTTGTTACTTTCATCGTGGCAAATGAAACCTTGCTTGGTATTTTTATAACCTTATTTTTGCTTGGTTTTAGGCATTTTTTTTACACGCTTACGATTTTGAGCGAATTAAAAAATTTAAATTTTTTAAGACATTATGTTATTTTTTCTCTCTCAGATGAAAGTTTTGCACTCTTAAGCACCTATCAAAAAGATTTTGAATCAGTAAGCAACAAACATAAGAGAAGTTTGTATTATGCCTTACTTTGTTTTTTAAATCAAAGTTATTGGCTTTTTGGAGTTTTTCTTGGATTTTTATTTCAAAACAATATTGATATTGATTACTCAGGGATAGAATTTAGTTTAAGTGCTCTTTTTATCGTGCTTGCTTACGATGCTTACAAACAAAATCCAAATCCAAAAATTCTTTTTATAGCCTTTTTTATTGGCTTTTTTGGTTTTTTGTTTATAGCAAAAGCTTATATGCTTTTTGCTTGTTTGAGTATAGCACTTGTGTATTTGCTTATAAGGAAAAACTATGTTCGATGAAAAATACTTTTTTCTAGCACTTCTAATGGGCTATATAGCAACTTATGGAGCAAGAATTTTACCTTTTTTACTTTTTAAGCATAAGCAAGAGGGTGAAAATTTGGTTTTTATACAAAAGAATATGCCTTTAGTCATCATGGTTATTCTTGTTTTTTATACATTTTTTATTTATGATTTTTCTCACACTCAAACCTTAGTCTTTGTCCTTGTTTCTTGCATTTTTACTTTAGTATTGCAGCTTTGTTTTAAAAGTGCTTTGATAAGTATTTCTCTAGGCATTATCTTTTACATGGCGATAAGTAGGATTTTTGGGTGAGCTTTTTACTTTTTGTATTAAGCTTTGCTTCTGTTTCTTTTCTGCCCGGACTTTGTATGAGTCTTGCTTTATCTTTAGGGCTTAGCATAGGTTTTAAAAAGACTTTGTGGATGATGAGTGGAGAGTTGTTTGGTATTTTCATCATCATCTTAGTTTGTGCTTTTGGGGCTAGTTTTATTTTAGAATATAAATTAGCATTTTGGGTGTTTAAATTTTGTGGAGCATTGTTTTTATTTTATACAGCCTTTGTTCTTTTTAGAAAAAGGATAGAATTTAAAGAAATGAAGCTCAGCCCAAAAGACAAATTCTCTTTGGCTCTGCAAGGCTTTTTGGCTAGCGTTTCAAATCCAAAAGCATGGATTTTTATACTTTCTTTACTTCCTCCTTTTTTAAAAGAATTTAGCCTTATTTTGCTTTGTGTGAGTATACTTTTTATCGAATTTGTAGCACTTTGCACTTATGCTTTAGGAGGAAGTGCTTTTCGTATCTTTCTTTTAAAATACATAGGCATGCTCACAAAATTCAGTGCTTTTTGCGTATTCTTGCTTGCTTGTTTTATGATGTATGATCTTTTTTCTTGAGCTTATATTTTAAATTCTGCTAAGCTTTTATTAAGATTTTTTGTCTTTTCGCTAAGAGAATTTGAAATACTTTGCATATTTTCATTGATTTTTATAAGATCAGATACACAAGCATTAATTTTATCTCCATTTTCAAGTATATCTAAAGTGTGAGAATTTACAGACTTTGTTCCTTCAAGAGAATCCAAAGACTTTTTAACAGCAGTGTTGATAACCTCGCTCAGTTGCGTGATATTTTGTTGCATATTATCAGCATTTATGCTAAGTTCATGAACGGATTCTAAATTTTCTTTCATGTCATCATTAAATTCACTTATAGACTTAAGTATGGTTTTGATGATATTTCCTGTTTGAGTGATCGAATTTTGTGTTCTTTCAGCAAGTTGTCTTATCTCATCAGCCACCACAGCAAAACCTCTTCCATGCTCTCCTGCACGAGCTGCCTCAATGGCTGCATTTAGGGCTAAGAGATTAGTTTGATCAGCTATTTCTGTGATAGTATCTAAAACAGCTTGTATATTTTTTGCTTCACTAGCTAGTGTGTTGATTTTTTGAACATTTTGTTCTTCTTTGGTTACATCTTGTCTGATTTTATCACTAATTTTATTGACTATATCTTGATTTTCTTCAAGTTCTTTGAGTACAGTTTCAAGTTCTTCTTTCGTTGAAAGCGATATTTCCATGTTTTCTTCAATGATTTTTCTGCTTTCTTCTCCTAAACGAACATTATTTGCACTCATGTTTGAAATTTCTTTGCTACTTGTATCAAGATTGTGAGTGATTTGACTTATTTGATCTGAAATATCAAGATTATTTTTTGTTTGCTGAAATACGCCAGCAATGACATTTTGCATATAAGAAATAAACACATTAATAGACTTTGTCATTTTATCAATCTCATCATTTGCAAGAGAGGGGATTTTTTCTTTAAGAATTTTATTATCAATGATATATTGTATTTTGGTGTTGACATTTTTTAAGCGAGAAGTAATATTTCTAATGATAAAGAAAGAAAGAACAAAGACTATGCCTAGTAAAACAATAACAAAACCTAGAGTAAGATATAATTTTTGCTCTTGCTCCAAAGTAAGGGTAAGAATTTTTTGATTGATTTTATTAGCAACACTATCTTCAATTTCTTTTAGGGTGTTTATTTTTAAAGTAATGGTACTAAACCAATCCTCAGGATTTATATCATAATTTCCAATTTCGTGATTTTCTATAAGAGTTTGCCTCATTTTAAGTACTTTTTCAAAACTTTCATTCTTAGATTTTTCTTGATACAAATTTATATTTTCTTCGTCACTAAAGGCAAAAAAGTATCCTTGATATGTTTCTTGTTCTGAAGTAAGACTAACGAATCTGTTGTAAATAGTGTTATTGGTTGGAGCATTAGCTACAAAAATACCATTAACAAGTGCTCTTTCAAGACCGGATCTTTCTTTGATATATAAAAAACTTGAGTATGCAAGCATATCTACTGAAATTTTTGCATCAGTGATAGTTTTTGAGGTATTTAAGACCCCATTAAGTAAAAAAGCAATAGTCGATGTGAAATAACTTGCTGTTTGAGCCGCTATAGGTGCTTGAGTTGTGATAGAAGTATCAGCATTTTGTCTTGCTGTAGAAAGCTCCTTAAGTTTTTCTATACCTTGAGCAAAGAGGGTAAGATCACTTTCTTCTTCACTTTTGATAAAATTTAAAAGCTCATCATAAGCCTTGCTTGTAAGCTCTCTTTGTGCCTTTAATTCAGAGTCAAATTTAGCTCCTTTAGAGGTAAGCCAACCTACGCTAAGTCCTCTTTCTTTTTGCATCTCATGTACAAGGGCTGAAATTTTTTCGCTCAAGGCAATTTGCTGATAGATGTGTTTGTATTCATTAGCAAGCGTACGCGCTGAATCAATTTCTTTTAAAGAAAATAAGATAATAGCAAGAACAGGGATAAAAACCAAGATCACGACCTTAGTTTTAAGAGAGACATTACTTAAAAAAGATAGCATTTTAACTCCATATTAAAGTATAGGTTTTCTATGGTAGCTTTTTTTGGCTTAATAAAAAGTAAATTTAAAGATAATATTTGTTTATTTTTTTAAAAATATTCCCTTTTTTCGCATTTTATTTTTGAAAAATATCGCTATTATATAAACCATAAAAATTTACAAGGGTAGGGTAAAATAAAAATATTTTGGATTTTTTTCAAAGCCTATTTCTCCGCCATGTGCATTAATGATTTCTTTGCAAAGACAAAGTCCTAAGCCATTTCCCTTGAGTTTTGTTGTCTTAAAGGCTTCAAAAACCTTTTGTTCATCTTTGATCGCAACGCCTTCATCAAAAACCTTGATACAAATTTGCCTTTTAGAGTCTTTATCATCAAGCAAAGATTCTATTTTAATCTTTGCATGGGCAAGCTCAGCTTCTTCACTTGCATCAATAGCATTAAAGATCAAATTTTGCAAAACTAAAGAAAGTAAAGCCTTATCAGCATTAATTTGCAAAGAAAAAAAATCAAACTCAAAGTCTATTTCACTTGAAAAATTATACGAATTCACAGCTTGCTCACATTCATCTTTAAGCTCTAAAAGATCAAATTTTTCTTTATTTATATGCACGCCCTTTGTAAAAAGCAAGGTCGAATTAACTATGCGTTCGACTCTTGCTATAGCTTTTTGCATTTCAAGAACGATATGCTTATTTTTAAGTTCTGTTCTTGAAAAAAGTGTTGAGGCAAGCAAAGATACTGAACCTATAGGATTTCTTATTTCATGTGCTAGGTGTGCAGCAACGCTTCCCATGCTTGCAAGCCTTTCATTTCTTTTTTCATCGCTTATATCAGTGGCTGAAATGATGATTTTATCATCTTTAAAGGTATTTTTGATAATATAAAATTTTCCCTCAAATTCAAGTTCATAATGAGGCTTCGTTGTATCGATTTTGCTGAGTAAAGCCTCATTTTCTAAGGCTTGGTGATTTTGTAAGAAAATTTGTTTATCCTTGTGTAAAACCCAAAGTGCCGTTGGCAAAACCTCGATAATCTCGCTTATAGTTTTTCTTAGTGAAGCATAGCTTTCATTAAGCTGTTTGTATTCATTTTCGATAACATAGGTTTGTTCTATCAAGGACTTAAGCCCAAGCTCAAGCTCTTCTTTTTCTTTGGAATCTAGTCTTTGCAACATCTTTTTATCCATTTTTATACCCCTATAAGTTCTTTAAAATCCTCTAAATCAAACAAAAGCAAATTGCGTTCTTGATTTTTTAAAATTTCTTGAGAAAAGCCAAATTTTGAAAAAATCACATAAAAATCAGGCTTTATAAAAAGTGATTTCGCCTTATTTTGCAAGAGATTAAAGACATTTTTACAAATTTTTCTATTAAGCTTTACCTCGCCAACAAAGCATAAATTTACATCTTCATAGTATAAATCAAGCTCTATGTCCTTATTCCAAAAGCTACTCACACCTTTTATATCGAGCTTAAATTCTAAAAATTCCCTACAAAGTTCTTCAAAGCAAAAGCTTTGATAGTTATCAAAATCCTTTTTTATAAGCTCTATCACTTCATCATAGCATTGATTTTTGATAAGATTTTCATTTGGCTTTAAAAAACGAAAGAAAAAACGGCTAAATTGAGTGTTAAAAAGGAGCTTATCTTGAATGGTATAATGCCTTAAATCCTTTTTTACCTTTTGATTTTTAAGCAAAAGAGGCTTTTCTTCCTTGCTTTTTTCTAGGCTTAAGATACCTTTTTGAAGTAAATTTTTAATGATAGCATTTGCTTTAAAGTGTGAAATTTTGCGGTTTATAGAATAGCGTTTTCTCGTATTTTTAGCTAAAAGATATAAGGCAAAGCTTGTATCTTTATCAAAATCAAATCCCTTATTTAACTCCTCATAAGAAGGCAACAAAAGCTCTTTAATGCTTAAAAACAAATCCCCCTTAAGCTCTAAATCAAGTCCATCAAAAACACTATAAAAATCAACAAGCTCTTCAAGGCTAAGGTGGCTGTATTTTTTTGCAAATTTAGCAAAGCTCAAATGTGATATTTTTCCTTTTCTTAAAAATAAAATTGTATAATTTTATCTAAATTTGGATTAAGGTTTGTTTTTGGATATACAAAATTTAAAAAAAGACATTATTTTAAAAAAAGGGCTTTATTATTTTGACTTTGCAGCAAGTGCTTTGGCACTTAAAAGCGTCGAAAAAGAAATAAAAAAAGTGCTTTTAACCTATGCAAATACACATTCAGATAGTTCAAGCTCTTCTTTTAAAACCCAACAACACTACGAAAATGCTAGATTATCTATAAAAAAAAGTTTGGGCTTGAATGAGGATTTTGCTTTGATTGCTTGTGGAACAGGATCAAGTGGGGCGATCAAGAAATTTCAAGAACTTTTAGGTATCTTTGCTCCTCCAAGACTTAGGGAAAAGTATTGTTCAAATTTAGACATGAAAAATTTACCTCTTGTTATCATAGGTCCTTATGAACATCATTCTAATGAGCTTTCCTTTAGAGAGGGGCTTTGTGAGTGCGTGCGTATCCCTTTAGATGAGCAAGGAGAGCTTGATTTTAAGTATTTAGAAAGTATCCTAAAAGCAAATTCCAAAAGACAAATCATCGCTTCTATATCCCTTGCTTCAAATGTTACAGGTATTTTAACGGACTTTGAAAGGCTTTCAAAACTTGTGCGAAAATATAAGGGCATAGTCGCCTTTGACGCCTCAAGCTTTGCTCCTTATAAAAATGTGCCTTGCAAGTTTTATGATGCATTGTTTATCAGCTCTCATAAATTTATAGGTGGGGTTGGAGGAAGTGGGCTTTTAGCTGTAAAAAAAGAACTTTGCGGATCAAAGCCAAGTTTTGCAGCTGGTGGAACTGTGGGTTATGTGAGCAGAAGTAGCGTGCATTATCTCTTAAATGAAGAAAATCTTGAAGAAGCTGGCACGCCGGGCATTTTACAGCTCATTCGTGCGAGTCTAGCCTTTAAGATACGAGATGAAATAGGGCTTAAATTTATAGAAGAAAAAGAAGAAGAACTTAAGGAGTATTTTTTCAAGCAAAGTGCAAAGATCAAAGACTTAAATTTATATGCTTCAAATTTAACAAAGCGTTTGCCTATCTTTTCCTTTAACATACAAGGAATTTCCCCCTTTGATCTTGCCTTTGTGTTGAGTGATAAATTTGGCATTCAAAGTAGAGCAGGTTGTGCTTGTGCTGGACCTTATGGGCATGATCTTTTAGGGCTTAAAGATGATGAAAACTTAAGCTTTAAACCCGGCTGGTTAAGACTTAGCTTTCATTATACTCACGAAAAAGCAGACATAGACTTTGTGATAAAATCAATCAACGAAAGCATTAAAAAACTTAAAGCCTAGTCGTCAAATTCTCTTTTAAACACCATACCATTAAAATCAATGGAAAGTTCCATGTTGTTAGAAAGCTTGATTTTGTAGTAATTAATCTTTCTTTTTACCTCAGTAAGAAAGGCTTGGGGGTATTCTGTTTTAACTATGTTGGCTATATTTGCAGGAAGAATTGAAAAACTTAAGGGAGTGTATGAGGCTTCTATATCTTTCCAAGTACCATCTAAATAGCATTCTATTTCAGTTCCATCACTAAGATAAATGTCATAAGTGTTTTTATCTCTTTGGACAAGTCCTATTTGTCTATCTGGAAAATGCTGGACTAAAAAATCCTTTATATTTTGTGGTAAAGCATCAGGAGATACGATAAAATCAGAAAATGCAAGCTCTAAAAGTAAAAAAATACAAATAAAAATTTTTTTCAAAAGCTTTTCCTTTGTTTTTATGATCTAATTTTACTTTTTTTATGTGAATTGAAAATGAAATTTAGCTTTTATTGATTATAATATTAAAAATATAACAAAAGGCAATCCTTGATCAGTGCTACTCTCATTGCTATAAATTTAACCATTTTTATACTTCTTCGTGATGAAGCAAAGGTTGTTTTTGGTTTAAATGTTTTATTTTTTGAGGGCTACTATTGGCAAGTTTTAAGCTCTATGTTTTTGCATAGTGGCTGGACACATGTGATCTTAAACATGCTTGTTTTATTTCAGTTTGGAACGATCTTAGAAAAATACTTAGGCTCTTTTCGTTTTTGCATACTTTATTTATGTGGTGGGCTTGCTTGCTCGCTTTTGAGTGCTTTTTATATTTATTTTGAGGCTCTTTATTTTGGTAGAATTTATAATACCGTTGGTGCAAGTGGAGCAATCTGCGTTTTGATGGGCTTTTACGCCTTTGTAGATAAAAGCTCTACAAAGGGGCTTATTGTCGCACTTTTGCTCATCAGTTTTGTGCCTATATTTATGGGAGTAAATATCGCTTGGTATTCTCATATTTTTGGTTTTATTTGTGGATATATGTGTGCGAAATTTAAACTCCTTAAAGGAAAAATAAGATGAAAAAAATTTATATTGTAAGGCATGCTAAGGCTCAAAAGAATGGCTTTGAAAGTGATTTTGATAGGGATTTAAACTCCAAAGGCAAAGAAGATATACAAACAATGTTTTCAAGACTTCAAAAATACGATCTAAAACCTGATTTTTTCCTTGCAAGTCCTGCATTAAGAACAGCAAAAACAGCTAAGAAATTTGCCCTTTTGTATGGCTTTGATGAGGATAAAATTTCTTTTGATCAAAGACTTTATGAGATAAGTGCTTTAGAGCTTTTTGAAATTTTAAAAAGCTTAGATGATACGATTAATGAGCTTTTCATTGTAGGGCATAATCCTTGTATGCTAGAGCTTTGTGAGCTTTTAAGTGAAATTTGTCTTCAGAGCTTTCCAACTTGTTCTGTTCTTGGACTTGAGCTTAATATCACAAGCTTTAAAGAACTACAAACCCATAATGCAAAACTACTTTTCTTTGAAAATTTAAAAGAAAAAAGATCATAATTTTAAAATTTACACTAAATAAAAAAATTTATACTAAATTAATCTTGAATTGAGTATAATTGCGAGAATTTGTCATAAAATTATGTCAAATTAAATCAAGTGGTTTTTTAAGAACCGAAAAAAGAAAGGTAAAAGAATGAAAAAAGTAGTTTTTTCAGTTTTTGCGGTTTTTGCTGCACTTATCATCAGTGCTTGTTCTGGTGGAGATAGCACAGCAAAACAAGAAGCAAATGCAAGTAGTGAGCAAACAACTCAGAGTTTGCCACAAGAAGATAGCAACGCAACTAGCTCTGCACTTGACAAGATCAAGGAAAATGGAGTGATTAGGATAGGCGTTTTCAGCGACAAGCCTCCTTTTGGTTTTGTTGATACAAATGGTGTTAATCAAGGCTATGATGTGTATTTTGCAAAACGCCTTGCACAAGAACTTTTAGGCGATGAAAATAAAATTCAATTCGTCCTTGTTGAAGCAGCAAATAGGGTTGAGTTTTTAAAATCAGATAAGGTTGATGTGATCCTAGCAAATTTCACTCAAACACCTGAAAGAGCTGAGCAAGTGGATTTTACTCTGCCTTATATGAAAGTAGCTTTGGGTGTTGCAGTAAAAAGTGATTTAGAAGTAAATGGAGTTGATGATCTTAAGGATAAGACTTTGATCTTAAACAAAGGAACAACTGCTGATGCATATTTTACAGCAAATTACCCTGAGATCAAAACTTTAAAATTTGATCAAAACACAGAAGCTTTTGCTGCCTTGCTTGATGGAAGAGGGGAAGCCTTAGCTCATGATAATACCTTGCTTTTTGCTTGGACTAAAGAAAATCCAAATTTTAAAGTTGCCATTAAGGAACTTGGAAATCAAGATGTTATCGCTGCTGCTGTAGCTAAGGGTAATGATGAACTTAAAAATTTCATCAACGATCTTATCACAAAGCTTGGCGATGAGCAATTTTTCCACAAAGCTTATGATGAAACATTAAAAACTTATTTCACTGAAGATATCAACGCTGATGATGTTGTGATTGAGGGTGGAAAACTCTAAATTTCAAGGACATTTAAGTCCTTGAACCTATAAAAAGATCTTTTATGAAAACAAAAGCAATTAAAAATACCATATTTGCCTCTTTGGGAGGGATTTTAGAATTTTATGATTTTGTGCTTTTTGTTTTTTTTACCTCTGTATTTGCTCAAGTTTTTTTTCCTCCTGATGATGCCTTTTGGGCGAATGTTGGAGTTTGGACAAGTTTTGGTGCAGGTTATTTAGCTCGTCCTTTTGGAGCTATGGTTTTTGCACATTTTGGCGATGTTAAGGGCAGGAAAAATGTTTTTTACATTTCTATGCTGATGATGATCTTGCCAAGCTTTGCCTTAGCTTTTTTACCTAGTTATGAAAGTATAGGACTTTTTGCTACTATTTCACTTTTTTTGATACGCATTGTGCAAGGCTTAGCCGTAGGTGCTGAAATAAGTGGTGCATGGGTTTTTGTAAGTGAATTTGTAAGCGAAAAATACAAAAGTCTAGCATTAGGATTTATCTCAGCAACTCTAACCTTTGGCTTACTTTTAGCAGGACTTGTGTCTTTGTGGATCAATGTAAATTTTAGCACAGAGGAGATAAAAGACTATGCTTTTAGATTGCCTTTTATTTTAGGAGGAGTTTTTGGGATTTTGGCTTGTTTTTTACGAACAAAGCTTAATGAAACACCGGAATTTGAAAGACTAAAGAAAAATCAAGAATTACTTAAATTTCCTCTTATCGAGGCTTTAAAAACACATAAGCTTCCCATGCTTGTTTGTGTTTTAATGAGCTTTATCTTATCAAGTGGCTTAGCTACACTTACTATCATACCAAAGCATTTTGATATGTTTATGGGAGATGAGGTGCAAAAGCTTTTGTATTCAAATTTTGCTATTGTGGCTGTGATTTTAGGAAGTTTTATACAAGGAGCTTTGGCAAGTTTTTTTGGGAATTTTAAAATTTGCATTATTTTTAGCATACTTTTTGCTTGCTTTGGCTTTGCTTTGAGTTTATATGATGAAAATTTTTTACTATACTATCTTTTGGCATGCTTTATGCAAGGAATCATAAGCTTTGCTCCTATTTTCATGACGGCTGTTTTTAAAAGTTCTTTGAGATTTAGCGGACTTTCTTTTGCTTATAATGTTTCTTATGCTCTTATCGTTTATATCACGCCTTTTGTTATCGATCAAATTTATGATCATTATCTTGGGTATTATTTTATACTTGTGGCTTTGGCGAGTTTATTTTGCGTATTTTTGGTAAAAAAAATTCAAGAAAGGGTTTAGTTTTCTTGAATTTATGATTTTATTGATGTGCTTTGATAACTTCTTCAACGATTTGTGTCATTTTTTCAACTGAGCTAAGCTCGCATCTTTCATCAGTAGAATGAGGATTGTAGATATTTGGACCTATAGAAGCACAAAGTAGTTTTTGTTTCTTTTCTATGATACCACACTCAAGCCCCGCATGAACGGCTAGGATTTTAGGCTCTTTAATGTGCTTTGCTAAAATTTCAAATACCTTATCACTAAATTCATTTCTTTGTCCCTCCCAAGGCGGATAAAAATTATAAGAACTTACCTCAAAGCCAAAATTTTCAAAAAACACCTTTGTTTCAAATTCTAAACTTTCAAGCTCTTCTAGGACATTTGATCTTGCAAAAAGTTCAAAGATGATCTTTTCATCTTGCATTTTTACTATAGAAAGATTTATACTACTTTGCACTATGCTAAGATCCTTGCTATAAGCTCTAACTCCTTGTGCAAAGGCATTTATGGCAGCTAAAACTTTGTCGCTTTGCTGGCAAATTTTTACCTTTTTTTCTCCAAGAAAAGTGCATTTGATATGTTTATTTTCTTTTGGGGGATTTTCAAAACAAACAAGAACTTTTGCAAATTTGGCTATGGAGTTTATCCTTTCTCCTGCGTTAAATTCTATGATCTTGCCCTTGTTTTTGCTGATAAATTTAGCCATTTCTTTGATAGAGCTTTTAACATTGTTGATAATGTCTATACCAGAATGCCCACCTTTAAAACCCTGTGCTTCAAGCTCATAAACTTGTGCTTCAAGCTCCTTAGTTTCGTATCTAAGCTCAGCCTTTAAATCAACCCCACCAGCACAGCCGATAATCACCTCATTTTCATCTTCATGATCTAAATTTAAAAGCCTAGAAGCCTTAAGCTTTAGCTCTAAGCCATTTGCCCCAAGTAAGCCCACTTCTTCATCATTGGTAAACAAGCATTCAAGATGATCAAATTGCTTCATCATTTGCATCATCAAGGCTACACCCATGCCATTATCAGCACCTATACTTGAGTTTTTACCTTTTAAAAAGCCATCTTCTTCAAAAAGTTCTATCTTAGGAGCATCGCCCATACAAACCATGTCATAATGACTTTGTAGGCAAATTTTTGGATTTCCTTTTGAGCATAGGATATTTCCTGCTTTATCGGTTTGAACTTCGTAATTTTGTGCTTTTGCATAATCTATCAAAAAATCCTTCATTAAAGCCGTATCAAAACTACAATGAGGGATTTGGCTTAGTTTTTTAAAGTGTTTGATAACTTCCATGATTTTTCCTTTCATAAAAGCAAAATTATCGCATAATAAATTTAAAATTTTGCTTTTGAGTTTTAAATTTATGATTAAATTAAACAAAACTTAAAAAGCTTTTTGGTAAAATCCTTGCAAATTTTAAATCAAGAAAGTAAAATAGTGGCTAAAAATACCATAACAGAAGCTTCTATCTACGAAGCTCAGGGGCTTAAAAGTGAGGCTTTGGAAATTTATAAAAATATCTTAAAAGATGATCCTAATAACCAAAATGCCATTGATGCGGTAAGAAGACTTAGTGGTTTGCGTTCCAAACATAAGGATCTTAACACTCAAATGCTCGATTTTTTTATCAATATGAAAAGTTTTGAAGAGATAAACGAATTTAAAAGGTGGTTGATAAAGATATGAATTTAGAAGACTTAGCAAAAAAAGCAATCGATGAAGTGCATACCCAAATAGAACAAAACAAACAAGAACCCCAAAAAAAAGACGATAAAGAAGAACTTGAAGAAAAAATCGCCTCAGCTAAAACTCACGATGAGCAACTTATCGATTCAAACGAGGCTGAAGTGATTGATTTTATGCCTTATGAGGAAAAAATAGAACAAGAGGCTCAAGATGAGGCTGTTCCTGAAAAAGAATTTTTACTTACAAGCACAAACGAAGCTAAGATCGTAAAAGAAGAGCCTAATGAAATCGAAGAAGCTAAGATGAGTTTTAATGATGAACTTTTCTTAAAAAACATTAGAGAAAGAATTTTGGTTCTTTTTGAGGGTTTAAATAGCGTGGATAAAGAGGATTTGCCTGCAAGACTTGAGCTGAGTATAAATTTTTTAGAGTTTTTACTTGCAAATATCGAAGATAAGCTTAAAGATTGATCCAAGGCTTTTGTTTATAGCTGAGTATTTAAAGCCTTTTACAAAGAGGGTTTATCTTGTTGGCGGCAGCGTAAGGGATAGTCTTTTAAATTTAGAACTTAGCGATTTTGATATAGAAATTTATGATTTAGATCCAAGGCTTTTTGATAAGCTTATGCAAAAGCTTGGAGCAAATGGGGTTGGAAAAAGCTTTTTTGTTTATAAATACAAAAACTATGATTTAGCCCTAGCACGATATGAAAACAAAATTTCTCATGGTCATAAGGGCTTTGAGGTTCAAATTTGTAATGACGAAAAGTCAGGAGCAAAAAGAAGAGATTTTACTATCAATGCTTTGATGATGAACATTTATGATGGTCGTGTTTTGGACTTTTATGAGGGCTTAAAGGATTTAGAGCATAAAATCTTGCGTCATATTGATGAAAAGAGCTTTAAAGAAGATAGCCTTAGAGTTTTAAGGGCTGTGCATTTTGTGGCAAGATTTGATTTAGCAGTTTCTTTAGAAACGCTAGAGCTTATGAAAACCATGGATATTAGTGATTTAAGTCTTGATAGGATCAATGCTGAGCTTTATAAATTTTTCAAAGCTTCAAATTTAAAGCTTGGCTTTGAGTTGCTTCAAGAACTTGGCTTAGAGGAAAAAATTTTTCATTTTTATAATGAAGATAAAAAAAGAAACGAAAAATTTAAAGTCCTACTTGATCGATCAAGGGTATTTATCAAAGATGAGGGCTTGTTTTTGTATCTTTACTTAAATTTTTTTAATCTTGATAAAAAGATATTTTTTCAAAAAACCAAGCTTAAAAAAGAGCTTTTCATCAAGGCAAATGAAGCCTTTTTTGAAGATGAGATGAGTGATTTTGACTTATTAAAAATCGCTCTTGATAAGCCTTTGAAAGAATGGCTTGGGCTTTTTGATGAAAAAAGAGTTCAAAGGGCTAAAAATTTAGGCTTTTATGATAAGAAATTTATTGTTCAAATTTCTACACAAAAGCTGATAGAGCAGGGCTTTAGTGGTAAGATTTTAGGAGAAAAAATACAAGCTTTGAAAGAAGAAGCGATCAAAACATATCTTAAAAATTTAGAGGAAAAAAGATGAAAACGCACATCTTAAAAATTGCTTGCAATGATGAAAAAGGTTTGATCTATAAAATTTCAAACATTATCTTTAAACAAGGCATTAATATCATCAAAAATGATGAATTTGTGGGCGAGGATAAATTCTTTTTTCGTGCAAGTTTGCAAGGAGACTTTAATGAAAGGGAGTTTTTATCTTCTTTAAAAGATGAGTTATCAAAGGATTCTTTTATAGAGCTTTGTGAAAAACGCAAAAAAAATATCGTGATTTTTGCCACTAAAGAAACGCATTGTTTGGGGGATTTGTTGATTAGGCATTATAGCAATGCACTTGAGGCTGATATCAAAGCCGTAGTGTCAAATCATGATGAACTTGAAGATTTGGTGCGTAAATTTAAGATCAATTATCATGCTATAAAATGTGATGAACTAAGCAAAGAAGAGCATGAAAAAAAGGTTCTTGAGTGCTTAGAGCAATACGAGCTTGATTATTTGGTTTTGGCTAAATATATGAGAATTTTGACCCCAAATTTTGTTCAAGCTTTTGAGGGAAAGATTATTAATATTCATCATTCATTTTTGCCTGCATTCATAGGAGCAAACCCTTACAAACAAGCTTATGAAAGAGGGGTAAAGATCATCGGCGCAACGGCTCATTTTGTTAATAACAATCTTGATGAAGGACCTATCATCACTCAAGATACTATCAGCGTAAGTCATGAGTATTCTTGGCAGGATATGAAAGCAGCGGGACAAAATGTAGAAAAAAATGTTTTATCAAAGGCTTTGGACTTAGTTTTTGATGATAGAATTTTTATCTATAAAAACAAAACCATAGTTTTTTAAGGCTTTGTGATGAAAATTTTACAAGCTTTAAAGGCTTATTCTGCCGTTTTTGTCATCACTTGTGCTTGTTTTATCTTTAACAGCACGGAATTTATGCCCATTGGCATTTTAAGTCTCATCGCACAGGATTTTGGTGTAAGTGAAGCAGCTGTAGGGCTTGTGATAACTTTTTATGCTTGGGTTGTAGCCTTAGCCTCGCTTCCTTTAATGCTTCTAAGCTCAAAAATAGAGCTAAAAAAACTTATGTTAAGCATACTAGCCTTATTTATCCTTGCTCACATTATAAGCTCTTTGGCAAATTCCTTTGGTTTGCTCATTTTTTCAAGGCTTTTGGTGGCAACGGCTCATGCGATTTTTTGGTCTATTGTTTCTGTTATGGCGGTAAGATCAGCTCCAAAAGGAGGCGAAGCCATAGCTCTTTCTTTAGTGCTTACCGGAACTGCTGTGGCGATGATTTTGGGGCTTCCTTTGGGGCGAGTGATTGGGATATATTTGGGTTGGAGAATGACCTTTTTAAGCATTGGAATTTTAGGGCTTATCACTTGGATTTTGCTTTATAAAATCTCTCCTAAACTGCCAAGCCAGTCAAATCTTTCCTTGCAAACCCTGCCTTCCTTGCTTGAAAATAAAATTTTTATCAATCTTTGCTTGCTCACGCTTTTTTTAATCAGCGCTCATTTTACAGCCTACAGCTATATAGAGCCTTTTTTAGCACAAAGCTTTAGTGAGGCAAGTATCACTTGGATTTTGGTGCTTTTTGGAGCGATGGGCTTTTGGCTGGTTTTTTATTTTCTAAATTTTTTGCTCAAAATGTTAGGCTTTTTGTGAGTTTTGCTGTTTTTGGCTTGAGTTTGTGCTTGGTTTTACTTTTCCCATTTTCAAGCGTAAATTCTTTTTTGATCATTATTTTGTGTGCTTTTTGGGGGCTTAGTATTGCTCTTTTTGGACTTGTTTGTCAAAGTCTCATCATCAAAGCAGTTCCAAATGCCACGACAATAGCCATGAGCATTTACTCAGGCACTTATAATGTAGGCATTGGAACGGGTGCTTTTGTGGGTGGCTTTGTTTATGCTGATTTAGGGATTTCTTATATAGGCTTTATAGGGGCGTTTATCGCCGTTTTTGCTTGTTTGCTTTATATAAAAGTTGGGACTAAAACTCTTTTTTAAGCTCCTTAATCCTCCTTAAAAGCCATAAATATTTTAAAGGCTTTTTATGCGCTTGCATAAAGGCTTCGCCTAAGCGATAAGTAAGATGTCTTTTCAGTGCAAGTGCATTTTCATAATCTGCGTAATCTTGCAATCTTGTTAAATAAAGCTCAGGATTGATACGACACATGGCTTTATAGAATTTTTCATAATTTTTATGATCTTTAATAATCTTTCTTGCTTTAAAATAAAATTTAAGATAGCTTATAAATCCTTGCCTTATGCTCATCATTTCTTCGCCGATTTTGTATTCAAGGGAGTTTTTAAAGATAAAAACAGCTCCTGTTTTTTCTCTTTTTAAATTTGGATTGTTTTCAAAACTCTTTTCTATCCTTTCATTGAGCCTTAAATAAAGCGTATTAAATTCTTTTTCTTGCATAAAAAATGCAAGCTCTTTAAGTTCATCTTTAAAAAACGGAGTTTGAAAGGCATTTTTCCACCAAAGAGTGCGAAAATTTGTGATTTTGATTTCTTTGCTTTCAAATACGCTATTCCAAGGCTTAGAGCAACCCAAAAAATGCACAATCTTAGCATTTTGTTTTAATGCTTCAAATTCTTTCCTACTCATATTCATAAAAGCTTGTTCATTTTCATCGACAAAATTGCCGTATTTTTCATTTTCAGCGTGGGGATAGAGGTTGAAATTTAAGGGCAAAAAAAGAGCCTTTTCTTTGCAGCATATATTTAAAGCTGCTTGATCGGGTAGTTCTGGTTTATAAGTTTTGATATACTCAAGAGCCTTTTCTTGGATATGAAATTTTTGATATAATTTAGCATTAAAAAGCACAAAGCCCGTGTTAAACCATTTACTTTTTTGGGTGTAATTACTCGCCACAGCTACAATATAATCTTGCAAATTTAAGGTAAAAAGCTCTCTTAAATCAGTATTTACATACATATCAAGATCAAGTGCTAAGGCTTTTTGTGCTTCATTTGGTAAAAAATCTACAAAATCAAGTATAAAATTTGCTATAAAATTTCCCTTATAAGCAAAGCTATCTTGGTATTTTTTATCATTAAGAAAATGAATTTCAAGCCTGCAAGGATATATATTGTTTAAATTTTCACAAAGTTTTTCAAGTTTTTCCTTGCTTTGAGAGCTTATCTTATCGCTTAAAATATGAAAGATATAAGCTTCATCACAAGATGAGTGAATGTAAGAAATATCTTTTTGAAAGGGTAAAAGCTCTTTGCTTATATTTTGACTATCAAAAAAGTCCTTAAATTTAAGCGTCGTCTTTGTTTTTGTGATGATATTATATATCATCACGGCTGCAAATTTAACATAGGCTTCATTTGCACAAAAGAAGATATGAAACATACTTTCATAAACTCCTTAGCTATTTTTTGGATATTCTATAAAGCATATTGCCTATGATTTGTATGATTTGGACAAGAACAAGCAAAACAATCACAGTTTCTATCATGATATCTGTTTTAAAGCGTTCATACCCATATCTAATAGCCACATCGCCAAGCCCACCACCTCCAACTGTGCCAGCCATAGCAGAAAAGCCGATCACAACGATAAGAGTTAGGGTAAGTCCATTTATAAGGCTTGGTAAGCACTCTACAAACATCACACGAAAGATGATTTGAAGCTTACTAGCCCCATAAGATCTGGCTGCTTCTATTATGCTTTTATCAACTTCTTTTAAGGACGCTTCTATCATCTTGGCTAAAAAAGGAGCTATGCCAAGGGTTAGTGGGACTATGGTCGCTGTCGTTCCTATGCTTGTGCCTGTTATTAGGCGAGTTAGTGGCATTAGGGCTATTATAAGTATGATGAAAGGAAAAGAACGCACTATATTTACAAAAAAATCAAGCACAGCGTATGCTGTTTTATTTTCACAAAGTCCTTCTTTATCCCACACACAAAGTAAAACTCCGGGAACTATAGCCAAAACAAAGCCAAGCAAAGTTGAAACAAGGCTCATATATAAGGTCTCTATCAAGGCAGGTAGTAAAATATTATCAAAATTATTAATTAAATCGCTCATGCTAACTCCCATAAAACGCCACTTTTATCGATATACTCAAGCACCTTATCTTTGTGGTTCTCGTTTATGTTAATAACTAAATTTCCTAAGGCTATGTCATTTAGCTTTTCTATCTTGCCCCAGACTATGTTAAAATCTATATTTAATTCTCTTGCCATAGAAGTAATCACACTATTTTGCGCTACTTCTTTTGGAAAATAAAGCTTGATATTAAGCCCATTTTGAGGCAAAAAGTCATTTTCTCCTAAAAACTCTTGCATTTTAGCATTTGGCTTTAAGAAAAGCTCTTGAATTTCCCCGCTTCCTATGATCTTGCCAGCCTCAAGCAAGATAGCTTTTTTGGCTATTTCTTTAACCACTTCCATTTGATGAGTTACTAGAACTACTGTGATATTAAGCTCTTTATTGATTTGCTTGATAAGTTCAAGTATATTTTTAGTGGTGTTTGGATCAAGTGCTGAAGTAGCCTCATCGCTAAGTAAAATTTGAGGATTGAGAGTTAAAGCCCTTGCAATAGCCACTCTTTGCTTTTGTCCCCCACTTAGCTCGCTTGGATAAGATCTTGCCTTTGTGCTAAGACCCACAAGCTCTAAAAGCTCGTTAACTTTTTTTGAAATTTCACTCTTACTAAAAGAGTGCATTTGTAGGGGCATAGCTACATTTTCAAAGACGGTTTTTCTTGACATCAAAGCAAAATGCTGAAAGATCATGCCTATTTGCTTTCTTAAAGCCCTTAAATCCTTATCTTTTTTAGCAAGTTCTTTAATTTCCTTATCAAAGACTTTTAAAGAGCCTGATTGATAATCCTCAAGAGCGTTTATACAACGAAGTAGGGTGGATTTTCCAGCCCCACTATGTCCAACGATGGCAAAAATTTCGCCCTTTTTTACCTCAAGGCTGACCTCGTCTATGACAAGATCCTTGCCGTAGTATTTTTTAAGCTTATCTATCTTAATCATCTTAGCCTCTGTAATTCTTCTTCTATTTTTTCAAGCTGGATCTTTAAATTTGCTAAATTTTGCTCATTTTGAGCTAAAACTTCTTTTGGAGCATTTTTGATAAAATTTTCATTTTTTAGCATATTTTCAAGCTTATCTTTTTCTTTTCCTAGCTTTATCTTTCTTGCCTCAAGCCTTTTTATGATAGCACTAAGATCAACGCCCTCAAGTGGTATAAAGACCTTTAAATTTTCACTCACATCAGAGCTAGCCTTGTCTATATTTAT
The DNA here is from genome assembly GCF_006864365.1 of Campylobacter sp. MIT 99-7217. NCBI lineage: Bacteria > Pseudomonadati > Campylobacterota > Epsilonproteobacteria > Campylobacterales > Campylobacteraceae > Campylobacter > Campylobacter sp. MIT 99-7217. Next base: position 42,303 of record NZ_QHLJ01000003.1, on the reverse strand, counting down.
TTGAGTGAATTCAAGTTCTTCGCATTTTGCAAGAGCCTTTATAAAATGCTTGTATTCTTTGATAAGCTCTTCATCGCCTCTTTCATTAAATTTAACAAAGGCCTTAGCAATCTTACTTGTGCCAAGATCTAGCAAGGCCTTAGCCCTTCTAATACTTACTATGCTTTCTATGATGAGACTAAAACGCTTTTCAGCTTTTTCATCTCTTTGGCTAAATTTAGGATACTTGCTTATCATTAAAGAATCGCTATTTTCAAGGCTGGTTGAGCTTAATTTATGATATAAATACTCGCTAATAAAGGGCATAAAAGGATTTAAAAGTCTTAAAGCCTCTTTAAAAATGCTTCCAAGCTCTTTTATACAAGCTTTTTCAGCTTTACAAAGTTCGATGCCTAAGTCACAAAACTCGTCCCAAAAAAAGCGGTAAATCGTATTTGAAGCATCGTTAAAGCGGTAGTTTTTTAAATGCTCTCTTACGTTAAAAACGCAAAGATTGAAACGAGAAAAAAGATACTTGCCAAGCTCGCTTTTAAGCTCTATTTGATCTAAATCCTCAAATTTAGGCTCATTTAAAAGTAAAAATTCGCAAGCATTATAAAGCTTATTAGTGAAATTTCTAACTTGTATAAGCTTATCACGGCTTAGCTTAATATCTCTTCCTTGAACGGCTAAAAGAGCAAGACTAAAACGCAAGATATCAGCACTAAATTCTTCTATGCTCTCATTTGGATCGATGACATTTCCAAGACTCTTGCTCATTTTTTGACCAAGCTCATCTTTTACCAAAGCGTGTAAATAAACCTCTTTAAAGGGAAGTTCATTCAAGGCTTTCGTGCTTTGAAAGAGCATTCTAGCCACCCAAAAAAAGAGTATATCAAAGCCTGTTATGAGTAAAGAATTTGGATAAAAATGCTTCAAATCATCTTTTTGCCAAAGCTTACCCTCGCCAAATTTTTCATTACCCCAGCCAAGAGTACTCATAGCCCAAAGCCCTGAGCTAAACCAAGTATCAAGCACATCTTCTTCTTGCCTTAAGTTCGAAGATCCACATTTTTCGCATTTTAAAGGGGGATTTTGGCTGGCAATTTCATTTCCACATTCACAATAATAAACAGGGATTTGATGACCCCACCAAAGCTGTCTTGAAATGCACCAGTCCTTTAAATCCCTCATCCAAGCATTGAAAGAATTGATCCAGTGAGGTGGAAAAAAGCTCATTTGTCCTAAATTTACCCTCTCAATGCTTTCTTTTGCTATCTCACTTTTGACAAAAAACTGCTTTGAGATATAAGGCTCGACTACATTTTTACAGCGATAGCAAAGCCCTATTTGGTTATTATAATCTTCTATTTTTTCAACAAAGCCCATTTTTTCAAGCTCTTTTACTATCAAGTCCCTTGCTTCTAGCCTTTCAAGTCCTTGAAAGTTCAAACAATGCTCATTTAAAATGCCCTTTTCATCAAAGATCTTTACAAAATCAAGCCTATGTCTTAGCCCAACCTCATAATCATTCATATCATGAGCTGGGGTTACTTTAACAAGACCTGTTCCAAATTCCATATCAACAGCCTCATCAGCAATGATTTCAAGCTCTTTATTCACCAAGGGTAAAAGAAGCTTTTCTCCAAGCAGGTCTTTGTATCTTTCATCTTTTGGATTGATCATCACAGCACTATCTCCAAAAAAGGTTTCAGGACGGGTGGTAGCTACTACTATATAATCTTTTCCTTCTTTTAAATTTCCAAGTTCTCCACCCTTAAAGCCGCTTTTTTTCAAAAAATATCTTAGATGATAAAGCTTGCCCTTATTTTCTTGATGCTCAACTTCTATATCACTTAAGGCTCCATCTTTAGTGCACCAATTAATCATCCTATCGCCTCTATAAATAAGCCCCTCATTATAAAGGCTCACAAAGGCTTTTTTAACCGCATTTGCAAGACCCTCATCCATAGTAAAGCGAAGCCTAGACCAAGCGGGGCTTATGCCTAAGGTTCTCATTTGATTTAAGATCTTGCCTCCGCTTTGTTCTTTCCATTTCCAAACTCTTTTGATAAATTCCTCACGCCCAAGCTCTTCTTTTTTGATACCCTCTTTTAAAAGCTCTTTTTCAACCACATTTTGAGTGGCTATTCCAGCGTGATCAAGCCCTGGTTGATAAAGGCATTTAAAGCCGTCCATTCTTTTATAGCGGGTGTAAATATCTTGCAAGCTAAAGGTTAGGGCATGTCCTATGTGAAGTACTCCTGTTACATTAGGAGGTGGCATCATTATGCAAAAGAATTTATTTTCTTCTTGGATCTTTTTATTACCATCTACTTCAAAATAGCCTCTTTGCTCGCATATCTCATAATATTTTTTTTCTATACTTTTATCATACATAAAACTAACCTTAAATTTAGTTTATAGTTGTTATTTCCAACCTTCAATATAATTTTTGAGCTTTCTACCTACTTTTGGGTGCTTAAGCTTTTTGATTGCTGAACTTTCAATTTGCCTTACTCTTTCTCTTGTTACATTAAGTTCCTTGCCGATTTCTTCTAAGGTTCTATCGCTTTCATCGTCCATAAGACCAAAACGCATTCTTATCACAGCTTTTTCTCTGTCGTTAAGTTGATCTAAAACTTCATCAATTTGTTCTTTAAGATCGTTTTTTAGGATATGATCCATAGGAGAAAGAGAAGCTCTATCTTCGACAAAGTCACCAAATTTGCCATCATCTTCATTGCCAATAGGTGCTTCAAGAGAAATAGGCTCTTTTGTGATTTTGATGACTTGTTTAACCTTATCTACACTTAAACCAACCTCTTTGGCAATGATTTGCACATCGGGTTCTTTGCCATTTTTTTGGGAGTATTCACGAATAATTTTATTGATTTGATTGATCGTTTCTATCATGTGAATAGGTATGCGAATAGTCCTTGCTTGATCAGCAATTGCCCTTGAAATAGCCTGTCTTATCCACCAAGTGGCATAGGTTGAAAATTTATAACCTCTTTTATACTCAAATTTATCAACAGCTTTCATAAGCCCTATATTGCCCTCTTGGATAAGATCTAAAAAAGGCAAACCGCGGTTAGTGTAGCGTTTAGCAATGCTTACAACAAGTCTTAAATTTGACTTTGCCATTCTGTTTTTAGCTTCATCGGAGATTTTTTTACCTCTTTTGATTTGTTCTAAAATCTCTTTTAATCTCTCCTTATCAAGATCAAAGCTTTTCTTACTTGCTTCTTTGGTTTGAAAAAGCTTTTTTATCTCCATATAAGTGCTGACCATAGTTGTTTCTAAAGCCATTTCGGTTATTTCTTCTTTACTAAGCTGAGTGATTTTTTCAAGTATGCTTGCATGACGACTTTTAAGTTCATCAGAAAACATAGGTAAGCGGTATTCAAGTCTTTTAAGCTCTTTATCAAATTCATCATCACTTTTTAAGGCTGTTTCCATTGATTTAACAATTTCGCTGATAAGTTTTGAAGTAGGACCAAGATCCATAAGTTTTTCTTTGAGTATATTTTTCTTAAAAGCTATACCAAGCTTATTTAAAAGTTCATTGCCTTCTATTTCTTTAAAATTTTGTGTGGTTTTAAGCCATTCTTTTTTTGCCTTTTCAAGAGCCTTAAATTTTTCCACCACCTTAAGAGTTCTTTCATCTTCTTTTTTATTGTTAACCTTTTTAGCTTTTTTTTCTAGTTTTATATTATTTTTATTTTCTGAATTTTCCTCATCTTCTCCATCAAATTCTAAATCCTCATCTTCTCCATCAAATTCTAAATCCTCATCAGTGCTATCATCATTTTTATCTTCATCTTCAAAGCTTTTAAAAAGCTCTTTTACTCGTCTTTCTCGGTTAATCAAAGGTTCGCGATAATCTAATATAAAATCAATCAAATACGGCACAGAGCAAAAAGCATCGATGATAATATCTTCTCCAAGTTCGATTTTTTTGGAAATTTCTATTTCTTCATCTTTATTTAAAAGTAAAATTTGTCCCATTTCTCTAAGATACATACGAACAGGAGAATCGCTTCTACTCCACTCGAGCAAGTCATTATCTCCAGCCAAGTCAAATTCATTTTCTAAACTTAGATCCTGAAGTTTTTTCTTTTCTTCTTGGAGTTTTTTAGCATCTTCTATATTTTGCATTTTAGCTATCTCGGCTGAAGAAAAAATCTTGACCTTATATTTTTTACATAAAGAATCGATTTTTTTTGCGGTATTTATACCCGGTGTTTTTGGTAAAAATTTAACTAATTTTTCATAAGTAATATAATCTTTCGCATTACTTTGAAAATACTCTTCAAGTTCTTTTTCTGTTTTTTTGCTTGTGAATTCAGGCATGGCATTCCTTTTAAGAGTTTTTCTGTTTGAAAAGTAGCAGGTCTAAGATTTTATCTTTTTTTATATTAAAAATTTATTAAATTAATGAAAATTAGTCTATAATTTTATAGGTAAAAAAAGTTGGAACGCTTTATGCTTAATCTTGCTGAAATATTGAAATTATAGGTGAAAAACATGCAAAATGGATATTATCAAGCCACTGGTGGCATGGTTACGCAATTTAATCGCTTAGATGTGATCACGAATAACCTAGCTAATGTCAATACAAGTGGCTATAAAAAAGATGATGTTGTCATTGCTGATTTTAAAAGGATTTTTAGAGAAGTTCAAGATGAACTACCTATACAAAATCATACAAGAGATGCTTCAAGATTTGTTAATACAACGATTGACCGTGTGCCTCAAATCAGTCAAACTTACACTGATTTTAGTACAGGTTCTTTAAAGCATACAAATAATTCTTTAGATATGGCAATGGTTAGAGAAGATACCTTTTATCTTGTTAAGACAAATAACGGCGAGGTAAGACTGAGTAAAGATGGAAATTTTCAACTTGATAGCGATGGCTTTTTGGTTAATAAACAAGGTTATAGGGTCTTAAGTAGTAATTATTTTAACAATCCTGATACAGACGGCATAAGGATTAATCCAAATTCAGTCTTTGTTAATGCAGATAAAAATGGAAATATTAGCGTTGATAATGTTCCAAATGCAAGACTTTTTATTGCTCAGGTTGATGATTTAAGAGCCTTAGAAAAAGATGGGGATAATGTTTATAGGATAGATGATTTAACAAGAATTCGCGATCTTGAAAACTCAAATTCAGTTAGACAGGGTTATTCTCAAGGTTCAAATGTTAATTTGGTTCTTGAAATGACAGGACTTATAGAAGCAAATCGCATGGTTGAAATGTATCAAAAGGTGATGAGTTCTCATATGGACGATCTTAATCAAGAAGCTATTTCTAAGCTTGCAAGTACAAATTAAATAAAGGATAAAAAATGATTCGATCACTTCACACTGCAGCGACAGGTATGATCGCTCAGCAAACTCAAATCGATGTAACCTCAAACAATATCGCTAATGTGAATACAGCAGGTTTTAAAAAATCAAGGGCTGAATTTGCTGATTTGTTTTATCAAACCATGAAATATGCAGGAACTTCAACTTCAGCCACAACACTTTCTCCATCAGGTATAGAAGTAGGGCTTGGGGTTAGAGCTACAGCTACGACAAAGATTTTTTCTACCGGTTCTTTTAAAAGCACGAGTACAGACGGCTTTGATATGGCTATTGAGGGTAATGGCTTTTTTCAAATTCAACTTCCTGATGGCACTACAGGCTATACGAGAAATGGACAATTTACCCTTGATGCAGATGGCAATGTTGTAACAAGCGAGGGTTATTTACTTATACCTCAAATCACTGTTCCAGAAGGTTCTCAATATCCTAGTGTTGCTAAAGACGGCACTGTTTCTGTTATGCTAGCAGGCGAAACAGAACAAACACAGATCGGTCAAATCGAGCTTGCAAATTTCATTAATCCAGCAGGGCTTCATTCAATGGGGGAAAATCTCTATCTTGAAACAGGTTCAAGTGGTGCTCCTGTTGTGGGTATCCCTAATGAAAATGGCATGGGAGCTATTAGACATGGTTTTGTCGAGATGTCAAATGTCCAACTTGTTGAAGAAATGACTGATCTTATAACAGGACAAAGAGCGTATGAAGCTGGTTCAAAGGCGATTACAACAAGTGATGAAATGCTTTCAATAGTTAATCAACTCAAGCGATAAACAACCTGAAGCCAAATAGGCTTTAGGTTCTTAAAAAATTTATCTCTTTTTTATAAAAATACCCTATAATTACAAAAAATTTTATCCAAGACATAATGATGAACGAACTCATTTTACTGGGCTTTTTATGCCTTTTTGCTTTGATAGTTTGTATTTTGTGGTTTAAAAATAAGCAACTCATTCAAATTTTAACGCAAAATAAAGAACTACTTTTTAAACTCAACCTAGAACTTGATACAACAAAAACTTTTTTAGAACAAGAAAAAGAACGATTAAATACCTTAAAAAAAGATCATGAAAGCATGATTAAAAATTTAGAAGAAAAACACCAAAAAGAAAAGAAAGAATTAAAATTAGAAAATCAAAATACTTTAGAAAAAGTAGAGCAGAATTATCAAGAAAATTTGCAATTTCAAGAAAAAAAATATCAAGAACTCTTAGAAAAAACAGAAGAAAAAATGAAGTTAAATTTAAAAGAGCAAAATGAGAAAATTTTAAATCAAAATAAACTTATGCTCAATGAAGATAGCAAGAAAATTTTAGATGAAATTTTTAAGCCTATCAAGGAAAAGGTCGAGGAGTACTCTAAAAATTTATTGCAAAATGAAAGTGTTTTAAAAACAAATATAGAAAATGTTTTTAAATATAGTCAAAATATGAGTGAAAATGCTGAAAAATTAAGCAAAATTTTAAAAGGAGAAAAAAAGCTTCGTGGAAATTTTGCAGAACTTCAACTTAAAAGCGTCTTAGAGCATAGTGGCTTGATAGAAAATGAACAATACCAAATGCAAGCACATTTTAAGGACGAAGATAAAAGTTTTTACCCTGATGCTGTTGTGTATTTGGATAAAGATAAGTGCATTGTTATTGATTCTAAATTTTCCTTACCTAATGACTTTGAAATTCATGAAAATAGCATAGATGAAAGAATTTGTCTTCAGCTTGCTAACAATCTTAAAGCTAGGATAGATGAGCTTTCTAGGAAGCCTTATCAGAAATTTTCTTCTTTTACTTATGAATACACCTTGCTTTTTATACCTTATAGCAATATCTTAGACCTTGCCTTAAGCGCTGATAATACGCTTTATCAATACGCCTATTCTAAAAATATTTATCTTACAACCCCTCACACGCTTTTTATGGCTTTAAAAACGATAAATATCACTTGGACTCATATACAAAGCGATGATAGAGTGCAAAAAGCTTTCGAGGAATTGGGTAAATTTTTTGATAAATTTGTGGGTTTTTGTGATGATTTTGAATCCTTTAAAAAAAGCTTAAACTCTTTAAATTCTAGCTTTGAAAAAATGCAAACAAAGCTTATTAAAGGAAGTGGAAATTTAGCTTCTAGATTTCAAAACCTCAAAGAACTTGGAGCAAAAACTTCCAAAAGTATTCAACTTCATTTCGAGCAAAATGATTTGGCAAAACTTGAGGAGATAAAGGAAAATATTTCTTCCTTAGAGCTTAAAAGTCCAAAAGATTAATATTTTAAACTTTTTTATTAAGATTAAAAGCCTTATTTTGCTTATATTTAAACAAAATTTCAGCTAATTTTCATTAAAATGCAAGGTTTATTTTACATTAATGAAAGGAATTACTGTGCCAACCATAAATCAATTGGTTAGAAAAGAGCGCAAAAAAGTTTTAGAAAAGTCTAAATCTCCAGCGCTTAAAAATTGTCCTCAAAGAAGGGGAGTTTGCACCAGAGTTTATACAACAACTCCTAAAAAACCAAACTCAGCCTTAAGAAAAGTTGCCAAAGTAAGACTTACTAGTGGCTTTGAAGTCATCAGCTATATAGGCGGTGAGGGCCATAATCTCCAAGAACACAGCATTGTTTTAGTGCGTGGAGGTAGGGTTAAAGACTTACCGGGTGTGAAGTATCACATAGTGCGTGGTGCTTTAGATACAGCAGGTGTTGCAAAAAGAACAGTTTCTCGTTCTAAATACGGTGCTAAAAAACCTAAAGCAGGTACTGCGAAGTAAATTCGCAAAACAGACAAATCCTAGATTTGATTTTGTTTGAGTAAAATTTAAAATTTGAAGGAAAAATAATGAGAAGAAGAAAAGCTCCGGTAAGAGAAGTCTTGCCTGATCCGATTTATGGTAACAAAGTAATCACAAAATTCATTAATTCTTTGATGTATGATGGCAAAAAAAGCACAGCTACAAGCATTATGTATGGTGCTTTAGAAGCTATTGACAAAAAAAATGGCGAAAAAAAAGGCATTGATATCTTTAATGATGCGATTGAAAATATCAAACCTTTGCTTGAGGTAAAGTCTCGCCGTGTAGGTGGGGCTACTTATCAAGTGCCTGTTGAGGTTCGTCCTGCTAGACAGCAAGCTTTGGCTATTCGCTGGATCATTTCTTTTGCAAGAAAAAGAAGCGAAAGAACTATGATAGATAAGCTCGCAGGCGAATTGCTTGACGCTGCAAATTCAAAAGGTGCTTCCTTTAAGAAAAAAGAAGATACTTATAAAATGGCTGAAGCAAATAAAGCATTTGCTCATTATCGCTGGTAAGAAGGAGCTAAGATGTCAAGAAGTACTCCTTTAAAAAGGGTTAGAAATATCGGTATCGCAGCTCACATCGACGCTGGTAAAACAACTACGAGTGAGAGAATTTTATTTTTCACCGGAATGAGCCATAAGATAGGCGAGGTGCATGATGGTGCTGCTACTATGGACTGGATGGAGCAGGAAAAAGAAAGAGGTATTACCATAACTTCAGCTGCTACAACTTGTTTTTGGAAAGATCATCAAATCAATCTTATAGACACCCCAGGGCATGTGGATTTTACAATCGAAGTAGAAAGATCTATGCGTGTTTTAGATGGTGCTGTGGCTGTTTTTTGCTCTGTTGGTGGGGTTCAACCACAAAGTGAGACCGTTTGGAGACAAGCAAATAAATACGGCGTTCCAAGGATAGTTTTTGTTAATAAAATGGATAGAATCGGTGCAAATTTCTTTAGTGTCGAGGATCAAATTCGCAACCGCCTTAAAGCAAATCCTGTGCCTTTACAAATTCCTATTGGTGCTGAGGATAATTTCAAAGGTGTGATCGATCTTATCACTATGAAAGCTTTGGTGTGGGAAGATGAGAGCAAGCCGACTGATTATGTTGAAAAAGAACTTCCAGCCGAGCTTAAAGAAAAGGCTGAAGAATACCGCACAAAGCTTATCGAAGCCGTTTCTGAAACTAGCGATGAGCTTATGGAAAAATATTTAGGCGGAGAAGAGCTTAGCATAGAAGAAATTAGAGCAGGCATTAAAGCAGGTTGCTTAAGCCTTAGTATGATCCCTATGCTTTGTGGAACAGCTTTTAAAAACAAAGGTGTTCAGCCTTTGCTTGATGCAGTTATTGCGTATTTACCAGCTCCTGATGAGGTAGCTGACATTAAAGGCGAGTATGAAGATGGCAAGGAAGCTTCTGTAAAATCGACTGATGAAGGCGAATTTGCCGGACTTGCATTTAAAATCATGACCGATCCATTCGTAGGACAACTTACCTTCGTTCGTGTTTATAGAGGAAGCTTAGAAAGTGGTTCTTATGCTTATAATTCAACGAAAGATAAAAAAGAAAGAATAGGTCGTCTTTTAAAAATGCACTCAAACAAAAGGGAAGAGATTAAAGTCCTTTATGCTGGAGAAATCGGTGCTGTAGTGGGTCTTAAGGACACTTTAACAGGGGATACCTTAGCAAGTGAAAAAGATAGGGTGATTTTGGAAAGAATGGATTTTCCTGATCCTGTTATTAGCGTTGCGGTTGAGCCTAAAACTAAGGCTGATCAAGAGAAAATGTCCATTGCGCTAAATAAACTAGCCCAAGAAGATCCAAGCTTTAGAGTAAGCACAGATGAGGAAAGCGGACAAACTATCATCTCAGGTATGGGCGAACTTCACTTAGAAATCATCGTAGATAGAATGCTTCGTGAATTTAAGGTTGAAGCTGAAGTAGGGCAACCTCAAGTTGCTTACCGCGAAACCATAAGAAAAAGCGTTGAGCAAGAATACAAATACGCTAAGCAATCAGGCGGACGCGGTCAATACGGACATGTGTTCTTGAGACTTGAGCCTTTGGAGCCTGGTTCTGGTTATGAGTTTGTAAATGACATTAAAGGTGGGGTTGTGCCAAAAGAGTATGTCCCAGCTGTAGATAAAGGCATACAAGAAGCCTTGCAAAATGGTGTTTTGGCTGGTTATCCTGTAGAAGATGTAAAGGTTACTCTTTATGATGGAAGCTATCATGAGGTTGATTCTTCTGAAATGGCCTTTAAACTTGCTGCTTCTATGGGCTTTAAAGAAGGTGCTAGAAAGGCTGGGGCTGTAATACTTGAGCCTATGATGAAGGTTGAGGTTGAAACTCCTGAGGATTATATGGGCGATGTGATAGGTGATCTTAATAAAAGACGCGGACAGGTTAATTCAATGGACGAAAGAGGCGGAAATAAAATCATCACAGCATTTTGTCCTTTGGCTGAGATGTTTGGTTATTCAACAGATCTTAGAAGCCAAACTCAGGGGCGTGCGACTTATTCTATGGAATTTGATCATTATGATGAAGTTCCTAAAAATGTGAGTGAAGAAATCATCAAAAAACGCAACGGCTAATTAAGCCAAATTTACGGCGAGGAAATTTCCTCGCCAAATTGCTGTCCTCGTAGCTCAGCAGGATAGAGCGCAAAATTCCTAATTTTGAGGCCGTGAGTTCGAATCTCGCCGTGGACACCATTTATTATTTTATTTTTTTATCTTTCGTGTAAATTTCATAAAATTTAAGTTTCTTTGAAAACTGAAAATAAATCTTAAAAAAATCCCTTTTCAATTTAAAATAAATTTAATATTAAAAGCTATAATCTCCACGATGAAAAAGCTTATATTATTTATACTTTTGATATTTTTGTTTGCTTGTTCTAAAAAACAGGAGCAAATACAACAACGCACTTGGAAAAATTATGATAAAAATATCAGCAAAATGACAAAGTCCTTTAAAGATGAGGCTGATTTTCAAGATATGCTTAATGCTTCTTTGGCTGGACTTTTAGAAAGAGGTAATAGCGAGGATAAAACTATAAGTTATGTGGATTATGCTTCTCAAAATTTAAAGATAGAAAATATCAATCTCCTTTTTGAAGATGAAAAAAGTTCCTTAATGTTTCAAAAAGAGATTTTTATCAATAATAATTTTGTAAATTACTCAGGTGGGCTTGTAAATCGTCTTGAGCTTGGAAAAGGTTTTATTTTTGGCGTAAATGGATTTTTAGATAAATATGAAGAAAGAGAGATTTCAAGCTATGGCGGAGAGCTTGGTTTTGGCGAGTTTTTTAAAGCCTATACAAATACTTATTATATAGAAGAGGAAAACAAAGGAAACACTCAAGTAGGAATGTCCTTTGTCTTGCCAAAATACAAAGCTTTGGGGCTTGATCTTAGTGTGGATAAAGAAAAGACAAATTATACGCTTCATTATGCACCCTATAAGGTCTTTAACATAGCTTTAAGTAAGAAAAAATTTAATGATCCGCTTGCCAAAGACTTAGACTATATCTTTTTAGGCTTTGAGTTTAACTACTATAAGAGTATTTTTAAGCAACTTCATAAAAGTGATTATTTTGAAGAGGTTAATCGCTACGATTTTCTTAAACGAAAGTATTATTGAGCTTTAAGTAGGGCGTTGATTTGTGTGATAAAATCAAGAGGATCGACTTGAGTTCCATTTACAAAAAAACCAAAATGCAAATGTGCTCCAGTAACTCTGCCACTTGCTCCACTTAATCCTATAACTTGTCCTTTTTTTACCTTATCTCCGGGTTTGACCTCAAGCTTACTAAGATGATAATACTGAGTAAAAATTTTATATCCATGATCGATAATGATACTTTTGCCAGCATAGTATCTATCCTTTGCTAAAGAAACTATACCATCATTTGCAGCAAGTATAGGTGTGCCTGTGCTTGCCCTAAAATCAGTCCCACCATGATAGCTTGAAAGTGTGCCATTAAAAAGCCTTGCGTTGCCAAAAGCACTTGTGATGACTGAATTTAAGGGTTGGATAAATTCTTCAAAAAATAGTTTTTCTTTCGTATATCTTGCATATACGGCATTAGCTTCATCAAGTTCGGTTTTGATCCTTTGTAAAACTTCTTTTGGAGGAGAAATTTTGTTTTTAGCTACTTGTAAATTTTCTTTAGGATAATCTCCTTCCAAGCCCTTAATGTCATAGTTTAAAATTTTATCCGTATAAATGATCTTAAGTTTGGCTTTTTTTAAAGGTTTTTTATAAGGCGAAGTAAGGATAAATAAAACTTCGTTTGGTTTTGTTGGGTGGGGAAAGAAATTTTGTTTTTTGTCATTAAGCCTGATTTCTTTAAGATTTATACTATCAAAGCTTAAAACTAAGGCTTTACCCTTGATAATGCTTAGTTCTTCAGCATAAAGCAAATAAAAAGAAAAAATAAAAAAGATAATAAATTTTTTCATAGGCTTAACTCTTTAATATCAGCGACTTTTAAGAAGGCTTGATAAATTTGAAAGATCAAGGCTTGACGATTTTTCTTTAGTTTTTCATCTTTGTCATTGATCATAACCTTATCAAAAAATGAGTCAATTTGAGGCTTTAAGGCAAATAAGCCTTGTAAAAGATCAAAGGCTTTAGCATTTAGATCGCATTGCATAAAAGCTTTAAAAAGGGCTTTTTCTTCATCTTGAACAAAAAGTTTTTCATCGACCTTATCATGAGTGATTGAAGCGATATTTGCAAGTCTTTTAAAGGTGGCAAAATCTTGCATAAAATCAGCCTTTTTGCTAAGCTTTATCAAGGCTTTTATACTATCATCTAAGAATATAAGATCATAATTTTTAGAAAAAAGTGCTGATTTGACAAAAGAAGCATTGACTTCATAAAGAGGATACAATCTTTCCAAAATAAAATCAAGCAATATTTGAGTATCAAATTTTTTATAAAGCTTCGAACTTTCATCTAAAAGTGCTTTAAGATCAAAATGAATACCTAAATTTAGTATGATCTTAATCACACCATTTGCAGCACGCCTTAAAGCATAGGGATCTTTTGTTCCACTAGGGATTTTTCCTATGCTAAAAAGTCCTAGCAAGGTATCTAGTTTTGTAGCTAGGGCTACTATACTTGAAAACTGAGAACTTGGAAGTGCGCTTTTGTCTGAATTTGGCAAATACTGCTCTTTGATAGCAAGGCAAATTTCATCTTTAAAACCCTCTGCCTTAGCATAGTAAGCTCCCATGATCCCTTGTAAATTTGTAAATTCATACACCATTTGCGTGCATAAATCAGCCTTGGCATACTCAAGAGCTGTCAAAATATCATCTATGCAGTTGATTTGATAAATTTTACAAAGTAGGGTAGCGATTTGCTTTTCTCTATCAACCTTATCTCTCATCGTGCCTAAGCCATCTAGATACTGCATTTTAGAAATTTTACTAGGATTTAGCTTTTCCTTAAGATCGTTTTGGTAAAAAAACATTGCATCACTAAGTCTAGCCCTTAATACTCTTTCATTTCCAGCGATGATTTGTGTGTTATCTTTACATATAGCATTGCTTACAACCACGAAATGATTGCTAAGTTTTTGTTCATTAAATACAGCAAAATAGCGTTGATTTTCACGCATAGAAGTAATGATTACTTCGCTTGGAATTTCCAAAAATTCTTTTTCAAAACTTCCCAAAAGAGCATTTGGATACTCAGTAATAGCCACAACTTCATCTAAAAGCTCTTCATCATCTCCTATAATAAGAGAATTTTTTGAGCAAAGTTGTTTAAAATCATCAAGGATCTTAGCTCTTCTTTTTTGAGGATCAAGGATAACAAAGTTTTTTTCTAAGAGTTCAAAATACTCTGAAGCTATCTTAAATTCCAAAGCTTCATAGCTTACGCTTCTATGAACAAAGGTTTTTTTAGCGCTTTTCACTCCATAAGCACTAAATTCAACCAAGTCTTCGCCTAAAATACAAACTATACTTCTTATAGCACGGATAAACTCAAATTCTCCATTTCCCCAACGCATAGTTTTTCCAAAATTTAAGCTTTGCAGCCATTCTTCTATCATCTTAGGTAAAACTTCACTACTTTTTAAGCCTTGAATTTTACTTTGATGATATAAAACCTCCTTGCCCTTGATTTCTTTAAATTGAAGTTCATTTTCTGTGATACCAGCTTTTTGTAAAAAACTTTTTGCAGCAGGGCTTAATTTTCCGTCCTTAAAGGCTATTTCTTTAGGAGCGCCGATATGTTCAACCATGCTATCTTCTTGCTTTTCTTTGAAATTTTCATGAAAAAGCACAAGTCTTCTTGGAGTGTAAAAAAATTCAAATTCGCTTTGCAAGTGATATTTTTCTAAAAGCTCTTTCCATTTAGGTTTGATATGTTTTAGTTCTTTAAGCAAGGGTAGGGCAGGTAGCTCTTCTACGCCAATTTCTATAAGTAGGGTATTTTGCATAGTCTCTTCTTTGTAAATTTAGTTTCTAGGCTTGTATTTTAGCTATTTTTCTTTAAAAAAATCCTAAATTTAAGCATCTAAAACCAAATCAAGCTTTTTAATCAACTCTTTATAGTCTCTAAATTCATCTTCTAAAGCTTCTTTTTGTCCCCATTTTGCGTGAAAATAAGGCACTTTAGCATTAAAAGCTGCTAATCTATCTTTTTGGCTATCTCCTACAAAAATAGTTTTTTTAAACCTAGCTTCATCTTTGATCAAAGTGATCATCATGGGATTTGGCTTTGGTTCTATGCCTAAGCTCACACCTAAAATTTTATCAAAAAAATGCACAATGTCATGTTTTTTGAGAATTTCAAGTAAAGAACTTTGTGGGGCATTTGTGGCTATAGCAAGATAGCAATTTTTTCTTTTAAGATAAGCAAGGGTTTCTTTTATGCCCTCATACAAAATAACGCTTTGTTGATAGTGTTTAATGAAGTATTTTTCAAAACCATCTTTAAAGCTACTTTGTTCAAAATCATCTATATCATAAAGGATCTTAGCCCAGTCTTTACCCGGAGTATTGATGGTTTGCATGATAAAATCATGTTCTAAGCTTTTTAAATTTAAATCTTTTCTTATTTCATTTACCGCTTCGCATATGGCATTAGCACTATTAATAAGCGTTCCGTCCATATCAAAAATCACATTGATCATTCATAGTCCTTGTGTAAATTTTTATGTTTTTCTTTTTTATAACTTTGGCTTTTTTTGAGCTTGTCTAGGGCATTGACCTTATTTAAAAGCTCTTCTTTGCTAAAAGAAAAGCTAAGGCAGTCATTAACGAAATTTAAAAGTTCCTTTGTGTAGCTTGAATTAAGCTCAGTAGCAGGTATTTTATCAAAATTTTGTGCATTTTTTAAGAGTCTTTGCTTGAAAAGCTCTTCATCAAAATCCTCTCTTTTTAAAGCATTTCTAGCTGTGCTTGTAAATTTTTCTAGGCTTCTTAGATAGCGAATGCGGTTAAATTTCTCGTCGTTTTTCAAATCAAACCTTGCGTTCTATATTGTCTTGAAGTCTAAAATTTAGGGATTCTTGTATCAAGTCTCTTGCCACAGCTCTTTCTGCTTTGATGATTTTGATATTATCATCAGCATCTAAAAATAAAATTTTGCTCAAGTCCCCAGTGCTTACAACGACTGTTTTTATAGGCTTCTTGCAATTAGCTAAAACTTGATAAAGCATTTCAAGCTTGGCTTCATTGCTTACTGTGATGATGGCTACTGAGCATTCTTCTATATTGGCTATTTTTAGCGTTTCTTCTTGGGCTGCATTTGCAAAAACGACATTTTCGCCCCTACTGATACCAAGTTCAACAAGCCTTAAATCACTTTCTAAAACCATATAAGGAATACCGCTTTTTTTGATTTTTTGCACAACTTCTTGTCCTAAACGACCATATCCAAAGATGACGAAATGATTTTTTAAATTTTGGTTTTTGCTTGGAGTATTTAGATTTTCATTTTTATCGTATTCTTCAACGGCATTGGCTATTTTTTTGATATTATTTAAGATAAAAGGCGTTAAAACCATAGTGATGATAGCCGTGATGATAAGAATTTGAGCCGTTTTCGAATCGATCAAATTTCTTGCTTGCAAAAGAGAAAAGATAGCAAGGGCAAATTCTCCGATCTGACAGATACTAAAGGCTGTTTTCAAAGCCACTCTTTTTTTAGTGTATAAGATGAGTAAGCCATAAATCACGGCGATTTTGATTACTAAAATGCAAAAAACTAGGAAAATGACAATAGACCAGTTTTCAAAGACAATTTTAAAATCAATTTGCATACCCACACTGATAAAAAATACACCCAAAAGCAAGTCTCTAAAAGGTGTGAGATCAGCTTCTATTTTGTATTTATATCTTGTTTCGCTAATCAAAGCTCCAGCTAAAAATGCCCCCAAAGAATACGAAAAGCCTAATTTATGAGCTAAAAAGCTAGAGCCAATGACGATGAAAAGTATGGTTGTGATAAAAATTTCTTGAGAAGAAGCTTTGATCACAAAGCGAAAAAGCCTATCAAGCAAGTATTTTCCTATCAAAAATAATAGCACAAGCAAGATCACAACACTTACTAAGGTGGCGACAATTAAATTTGTGATGTCATTGTTTGGAGAGGAAAAAATATCCACCATTAAAAGTAGCGGAATGACGGCTATATCTTGAAAGAGCAAGATCCCTAAAGCCTTGCGTCCGTAGTTTTCGTTAATTTCCCCATTATCATTTAAAATTTTAAGAACAACAGCGGTTGAAGAAAGTGCAAGCGCAAAGCCAACGATGATAGCTGATTTTTGTTCTAAATCAAGCAAACCCACCACGATCAAAGCACAGGCTATACCACAAGTAAGCATTTGCAAAGAGCCATTTAAAAACACTTCTTCTTTCATCGCAATGAGATGCTTAAAAGAAAACTCAAGCCCTATGGTAAACATCAAGAACACAATGCCAAATTCGGCTATATGGCTAAGTTCTTCACTCCCGCTAATGCCATAAAAAGAAGAAATCACAATGCCTGTGATAATATAGCCTATAATACTTGGAATTTCAACTTTTTTTAAAATCACATTTAAAACTATAGCACTTGCCATAGCGATAAGAAAAGCTTGTAAATAAAAGTCCAATTTTAAACCCTAATCTTTATCTTCATAAAATATCAAATCAAAACTTTTTTTATGTTTGACAACAGCTTTTGAATTATTATTTGTAGCTTTATTAAGCTCTAAACGCAGATCTTCAACTAATTTTTCAAACTCAAGAATTTGATTTTTAAGTTTTAAAATCACATCAACGCCGGCTAAATTTACACCCATATCACGAGTAAGCCTCAAGATAAGCTTGATTTGATCAATATCTTTTTGAGAATAAAGTCTTATCTTGCCATCGGTTCTGCTTGGTTCTACAAGTCCTTCTCTTTCGTATTGTCGTAAGGTTTGAGGGTGAATGTTTAAAACCTTAGCAACGATAGAAATGAGATAAACCGGTTCATCATAATTGTGTTGCATAATCTTCCTTTCAATCTTTTGGCAATTTTTCTTCCAAAGCCTTAAGCAAATCTTTGTCCATGGTCTGAGTATTTGGTAAAATCACATTTAAAATCAAATACATATCGCCATAATATCCGCTTTTTCTATTTTGAACCCCATAGCCTTTGAGGCGAATTTTTTGTCCATTTTTTGAATTTGGTGCAAGTTTTATGCTCACTTCTTTTCTTGGGGTTTTTATGCTAAGTTTATCTGTACCAAAAAGAGCTGTTCTTAAAGAAATATCAACCTTTTTGATCAAATCATCATCATCTCTTTCGTATTCATTACTTTCTTCAAGCTCTACTTGCAAGATCAAATCGCCCCTTTGTGTGCCTAGTTGCTTGCCTTTGTTGCGAACCCTTAGCTTTTCTCCACTTTTTAGCCCATAAGGGATTTTTATCTTGATAGTTTCTCCTTGATAGGTAAAACTATGTTCGCCTCCTAAAATTCCAAGTTCAAAAGGAATTTTTATTCTAGCATTAACATCTAAATCCTCACCTCCAAAACCCTGAGAAAATCCTCCAAAATTTCCAAAACCTGAGGACTTAAATCCCTTGGAGCTAAAACCTCCAAAGCCTCCAGCTCCTCCAAAAATGCTATTTAAAATATCATTAATATCAGCTCCATTTGTGCTTCTTGAAAAATCCCCAAAACTTTGCCCACCAAACATAGAATCGCCATATTGATCATATTGTGCTTTTTTCTTTGGATCGCTTAAAATTTCATAAGCAGCGTTGATTTCTTTAAATTTTTCTTCTGCACCTTTTTCTTTGTTGATATCAGGGTGATATTTGCGTGCAAGACGGCGATAAGCCTTTTTGATCTCATCAGCACTTGCGTTTTTGTTTATATCTAAAGTTTCATACAAGCTATTATTACTCATTAAATTGCCTTAAATTATTATTTTTGAAGAGTAATTATAGCATAAACTTTAGTCTAAGTCAATCAAGTTTTATAAGTTTTTTAATTTAACTTGCATTCATTTACAATCGAGTAAATTATAAAATTTATACTACAAATAAACAATTTTAAAAGGACTAATAAATGAAAATGATACCCTTATCTCTGATTTTAAGTACTTGTTTATTTGCAACAAATATTAATTTCAAAGAAGCAGAGCAAGATATTCAACGAGCTGATCCAACAAGCAACAAAGAATTCGTATTTTCCTATCATGATGCGATTAAAGAGGCTAAAAAATCTGTTGTCAATATCTCAACTTCTAAGACTATCACGAGAAATTCCCCTTCTTTAGATGATTTTTTTAATGATCCTTATTTTAGACATTTTTTTGGCTTTCCTGATCAAAGAGGAGGACAAGGCAATAAAGAAATTGTTAGTTCCTTAGGTTCTGGAGTAATCATTTCAAACGATGGTTATATTATCACAAATAATCATGTTATAGAAAATACTGATAGCATTATCGTAAATTTGCCAGATGATGATACGGAATATAAGGCTAAGATTATAGGAAATGATCCAAAAACAGACTTAGCTGTGATCAAGATAGAAGCTAAGAATCTTTCCTCGATTTCTTTTGCAGACTCAAATCAGCTCTTAGAAGGAGATGTTGTTTTTGCTATAGGTAATCCCTTTGGAGTTGGATCAAGTATAACAAGTGGTATAGTCTCAGCACTTAATAAAGATAACATAGGTTTAAATCAATATGAAAATTTTATCCAAACTGATGCTTCTATAAATCCGGGAAATTCAGGTGGGGCTTTGGTTGATAGTAGAGGTGCTTTAGTTGGTATTAACTCGGCTATACTTTCAAGAAGTGGAGGAAATAACGGCATAGGTTTTGCTATACCTTCAAACATGGCAAAAAATATAGCAAAAAGACTGATAGAAAAAGGTAAGATCGAAAGAGGATTTTTAGGAGTTACAATCACTTCTTTACAAGGTGATACAAAAAAAGCTTACAAAAACGAGCAAGGAGCTTTGATCACAAATGTAGAAAAAGGCTCATCAGCTGATAGTGCTGGCTTGAAAAGAGGGGATTTGATCCTTAAAATCAACGATAAAAATATCAAAAATTCAAATGATTTGAAAAATTATATTGGAAGCCTTGAACCCGGACAAAATATAGTAGTGATTTACGAAAGAGACGGGGTAAGTAAAAGTGTAAGTTTTGTTTTAAAGGGAGATCAAGAAGTAGTAAGTTCTGCTGGGCTTATAGATGGTTTAGAACTTAAGGACTTAGATTCTAATTTAAAATCAAAACTTCCTAATGATATACATGGAGTTTTAGTTAGCGGAGTAAAAGAAAATACAAAAGCAGCTCAAAGTGGTTTTGAAGTAGGGGACATCATCATAGCTGTAGAACAAAACGAAATAAAAGATTTACAACATCTCAGTGAAATTTTAAAACAAAGTCGCACCAAGAATTTTACAAAAATTTGGGTTTATAGAAAGGGCTATGCTCAACTTTTAATCCTAAAATAATTAAACAACGAAAAGAAAATAAATGCTTCTTTTCGTTGATATTTTTGTGTTAGAATTATTTAAATTTGCATAAATTAAGGAAAGAATAATGGTAAATATCTTAATGATAGAAGATGATTTGGAACTTGCTGAGATCATCAGTGAATATTTACAAAAATTTGACATGAAGGTTGATATTGCTCATGAGCCTTATATAGGGCTTTCAAAGCTTGCTTTAAAAGAATATAACTTAATCATACTTGATCTTTCCTTACCCGGACTTGATGGACTTGAGGTGTGCGAAGAAATTCGCAAAAAATACGATACGCCTATTATTATTTCAAGTGCAAGACATGATATTAGCGATAAGGTAAATGCTTTAGAACTTGGCGCTGATGATTATCTTCCAAAACCTTACAATCCTCAAGAATTACAAGCTCGCATTAAAAGCCATTTAAGAAGGATTAATACCACAAAAAAAGCTCTTACTGAAAGTGTTAAAGATTTAGTTTATGATCAATATAAACATATCATCACCATGAAAGGAAAAGAGATTAATCTTACAAATGCTGAATTTGACATTTTAAGCTATTTGATCAAAAAAGAAGGTGGTGTGGTTAGTCGCGAAGAGCTTGTGTATAACTGCTCTTCTATTAGCGAGGATAGTTCAAATAAAAGCATAGATGTCATCATCTCAAGAATTCGTCAAAAAATGGGCGATGATCCTAAAACTCCAAAATATATTCATTCGATCAGAGGTATAGGCTATAAGCTTACTCAATGAATAAATCATCTATTTTTTACACCATAACCTTTATTTTTATTTTAGCTATTGTTACGGTAGTATCTGTTTTTTTGTGGATCATAGAGGTTGATCAGCAAAATTATACCAAGGTTTTAAATGATAAGTATTCTTTGATTGCCAATGCAAGACTTTTGTATTTTAACAATGTCATTGATGAAGAAGAATTTAATGAACAAACTAAAAATTATAAAATGACTCTTGTTACAAAACCTCATGAAATCAGGACAATTTTATTTAAAGGAGATGTGTTAGCTAGGGCACAAACCACAGCAGGACTTATAGAAATCATTTCTTTTAATAGAGAAATTTATCTAAAGATAGTTCATCAAGGCATTTTATATCTTTATAACGATGCAGACTATGAGGGCTATCGTTATTTTATCATCAAGGCTATTGCAGCTGGCGTGATATTGATCTTTATCTTACTTTATGCTTTTATCATTAAAAAACTTCGTCCGCTTACTTCTCTAAAAAAGCAAATTGATAAATTTGCTCAAAATAAACTTGATGAAATAGAAGATGTAAGCAGCGGAAGTGATGAAATTTCACAGGTTGCAAATGCTTTTTTTGTGGCTATCACTCAAATTCAAAAAATGAATCAATCAAGGCAGTTTTTTATAAGAAATATCATGCATGAGCTTAAAACTCCTATCACAAAGGGACTCATTACTCTTGAAATGCTTGAAGATAATAAATACAAAGAAAGACTTATAAGCATTTTTAACCGTCTTGAGGTTTTGATCAATGAATTTGCTGCTATTGAGCAAATTGCTTCAGGATCAGCCTTTGTTAATCGTAAAAAATACAATATCCTAGATATCTTAGATGAAGCTAAAGAGATAGCCATGAATGATGATAAAAATTTAGATATTGACAGCGAGAGCTTTTTTGTCAATGTTGATTTTAAACTTTTTACAACAGCGATTAAAAATATGATAGATAATGGACTTAAATACTCACAAAATGGCTTCATTCAAATCGAGCTTAATAAAAATACAATTTGCTTTAAAAATCAAGGTAAAGAACTAGAAAAACCCCTAGAATACTATACTCAAGCATTTACAAAGGGAGCAAAGCAAAAAGATAGCTTTGGACTAGGGCTTTATATTGTTGATACTATCTTAAAAGCTCATCAAATGAAACTTGGATATGAGTATAAAGATGGGGTCAATCATTTTTATTTCCGTAATCTAGAAAACATTTTAGCAAAAGAATAAAAAAATTATGTGTATATTTTTTTCAAAAAGAAAGCCCAATAAAAACCGGCAAAAATAAAAATTCCTCCGAGTAAAGCCGTGATTAATTTTAAGCTCAAGCCAAAATCAAAAAGCATACCTATCATAATGGATACAAAAGCACTCAAGCAAAGATAAGCCATATCAGTATAAGCAATAACGCGTCCATAAAAGGCTTTATCGCAATTTTTTTGTATCATCGTATAAGTAAAAGACCAAAGCGTTGAAGTGCAAAATCCAGCTGCTAAAAGCCCCAAAAAAGAAAAATAAAAATTAAACTGAGTTAAAGCCCAAGCGATGATACCAAAACCCTGTCCTAAATATACATAGAAAAGCTGTTTTTCTCCAACAATTTTGCTTAGCACAATAGGACCTACGATCAAAGAACAAGCCCTTACAGCATTTAAAAAGCCTATAACCAAGGCTGTGCTTAAAATTTCTTTATACTCATGTTTTGCTAAGAGTGCCACAAGACTTTCATAGGCAGTAAGTCCAACAAAAGCATGCAAAAAGATGAGATGTAAAATATTTTTATCACGATAAACATAAAACAATCCCTCTTTAATCATCTTTAATAAACTTCCATTACCAATGATATGAAAATGCCCTAATTTAAGATTTAAAAGCATAATAATGCCTATAAAAATAAGACAACAATCAAATAAAAAAGCGTATTTTGTCCCAAAAAAATTGATAAAAACCCCAGCACTTGCCATTCCTATAGTATAAGAAAATGCCCAAATGATACTATGAATTTCGTTTGCTAGTTTTAAATCTTGTGCATTTAAAATTTTAGCAAGCAAGCTCATTTCGGCTTGAAAATAAATACTTGCCACACAAAGCCTTGAAAAAATGAGGATAAATAAAAGCCAAAGCATGCTTAAATTTGTTACAAAAATGAGTAAAAAAATCGAAATAAGCTCCACGCAAGCCATACTTAAAAGAAGTTTTTTAGGAGAATTTCTTTCTACTATGACACCATTAAGTGGAGCTAAAATGATGCCTGGTAAAAAAGCTAAGGTTGCACTTGTAGCAATAGCCCAGATTGGTGCATTTAAATCAATCAAAAGAGTATATACTCCTGTTTGCGAAAACCAAGCACCAAAATAAACGATAAATTGCACTGAACTTAAAATAAGAATATTTTTATTATTTTTAAGTAATTTAAGATGATTCATGCTAAAAACTATAACATAAAATCAGTATGATAAGCCTATAAATTTTGTTTTATTAGTATAAAAATTTAAAATATTCACAAATAGGCAAAAATAAATGCTATAATTTGAGTTTTATTTTGCTAAGGAAAATGCGATGAGCGTGATAAATAAAATTGATTTAAATAAAAGATTAGATAAAAAAGAAGCCTTAAATTTACTTCAAAATGCTGATTTATATGAACTTGGAGAGCTAGCTTATGCTAAAAAGCTTGCCTTGCACCCTGAAAAAATCACTACCTTTGTGGTGGATAGAAATATCAATTATACTAATGTTTGTTGTATTGATTGCGATTTTTGTGCCTTTTATCGCCACGCTTCTCAAGATGATGCTTATGTTTTGAGTTTTGAAGAAATCGGCAAAAAAATAGAAGAGCTTGAAGCTATAGGTGGCACACAAATTCTTTTTCAAGGTGGCGTTCATCCTAAACTTAAGATAGAATGGTATGAAGAACTTGTGGAATGGATTGCCAAGCATTATCCTAAGATAACCGTGCATGGTTTTTCTGCTGTTGAAATTGCTTATATTTCTAAAATCTCTAAAATTTCCATAAAAGAAGTTTTGCAAAGACTGCAGGCAAAGGGGCTTTTTTCCATACCCGGAGCAGGGGCTGAAGTGCTTAGCGATAGAGTTCGTGATGAAATAGCACCTAATAAATGCGACACAGCCACTTGGCTTGAAGTGCATAGAGAAGCACACAAAATCGGCATGAAAAGCACGGCTACGATGATGTTTGGCACGGTAGAAACTGATGAAGAGCTGATCGATCATTTTGAGCATTTAAGAAAGCTTCAAGATGAAACCGGAGGCTTTAGAGCCTTTATTTTGTGGAGCTTTCAAAGCGAAAACACCAAGCTTAAAGCAAAGCACCCTGAGATCATGAAACAAAGCTCAAACAAATATCTAAGACTCTTAGCCCTTGCCAGACTTTATCTTGATAATTTTAAAAATTTGCAAAGCTCATGGGTAACGCAAGGCTCACACATAGGACAGCTCGCACTCAAATTTGGGGCAAATGATTTGGGTTCAACCATGATGGAAGAAAATGTTGTCTCAGCCGCAGGAGCAAGCTATAAGATGAATCAAGATGAGATGATAAGACTTATAAAAAGCCTTGGAGAAAAGCCAGCCAAGCGTAACACGGCTTATGAAATTTTAGAAAAATTTTATTAAGGATTAAACACCATTTTCAACACAAAGATCTTAAATATAAATTTTTATGTTAATTTAAGTTTTAAATTATAATTTTCCTCATAGAAATTTAGGTATTTTTTTACATAAAATTATGCTTTAAAATCTAGCAAAATTTAAAATATTTTTTTAAAAAAGTAGGGTAGAAATTTATAATAAAATAGGGCAGAGTTACAACTATTTTTCCTTAAAAAATTATTAAATTATACCGATATGAAATTTAGATTTTTCCTCATTTATTTAAAAAACTATGAAATATACTTTATTTTATATAAAAATATTTTATCATTATTATAAAAAAATGATAAAATATAAATATTAATTTATTATAAAATATATTTATATATCAAATGCCATTGCTCACAAATAAAAATTTTTCATGATCAAAATATAAAAAATATTCTAAAAATTTTATGGATAAATATTTTTACTCCAAAAGGTAAAATGCTTTAAATTACTATAAAATAATGATTAAATGATTTTTGAAAAGAGGGCTTTAGTTAAAATATAAAAAAGTTTGAAAATTATAGTTTTCAATACAAAATAATAAAAAAGCAATGATTTTACTTTTTATATGTAAATTATACATATTAATTAAGTTTATATTTATATTTTTATTAGTATATAATGTATTTTAATTTTAAGGATTGCTCTACTTCAAATTTAGTCCTAGAACTTTAAAATTTATCTCGTCCTTACTAAAATACTTTTTTATAAATTTAAAAGTTTTTACAGCCTTTTAAAAAATTTATTACATAAAATGTATGATTATTTTTTAAGTTAAATTTAATATTTATATCTTATTTATATCTTGAAAATAATTTATGTAAATTTAATTTTAAACTTCTCTGCCCTGCTCTTATTTTTATCAAATTTAAGTATAATTTCAATTTATGTTCTTACAAAAGCTTATAATTCAAGGAATGAAATGAAATACCCATTAGATTGTGAGGAAAATTTTGAAAAATCCTTTTTATTTTGGCTAGGAAAATATCTTAAATTTAAGCTAAGTTCCCTGTCAAATAAAGAATTAAAAGACCCTCAAGCCTTAGCAAGCGTAAATTTTTTACTCACAAAAGGCATAAGTAACATAGAAGAGCTTGATAGCCTTGCTAAAAAAGCTAGAAATGCTGGATTAAGTGGGGTAAATACTTATTTTAATCCCCTTAAAAAGCTCTTTGAACACTTGTGTTTTTATAGGCTTTATTCCTTAAAGCAAATTGATGAGGCTTTGATCATTGAGATCTTAGCAAGTATCACAGGCTCTTTATCCGATGCGAGTAAGAAAAACTACCGCATAGCAATGATGAATTTTTTTGACTTTTTGGATAAACAAAATGAAGAAGACGGCAAGGCTCATATCTATGATATTACTCTTAAAAATTGGGCAGGCATAGCAGGAGCAAAAGGAACTAAGCTTCCTGAGTTTATGAGTGAAGAAGAAATTATCAAATTTCTTGAAGCTGTGGAAAATGCGGATTTTAAAAACAATACCATACGCAACAAGCTTATCATCAAAATCATCATTTTTACAGGAATTCGTGTAAGTGAAGCAATTAACATTAAACTTAAAGATATCAGCGAAGATGGAGATTTATTTGTTATTAGAATTCGTGCAAAAGGCAATAAATACAGAGTGGTGATGATCAAAAAAGAACTTATAGAATCTTTACTAAGAAATTTACCTATAAATTACGCAAGCAAAGAAGGTTTGGTATTTACAAATAAAAAAGGCACTCCCCTAACCCAAGCTTATATTTCTCGTATCGTGGAGCAAATTTTATTTAAAGCAGGTATTCGTAAGCAAAAAAATGGCGCTCACATGCTAAGACATACCTTTGCTACCCTACTTTATAAAAAACAAAAAGATTTGGTTTTAGTTCAAGAAGCCTTGGGACATGCAAGTTTAAATACTTCAAGAATTTATACACATTTTGATAGTGAAAAGCTCAAACTTGCCGCTCAAGTTGCTAAAGATGTGAGCGATAAATCCTAAAAATGCAAAAAACTTTAAATTTAAAGGCTTAAAATACTTTAAAAAAGGTATAATTAAACATTTATTATAAGGAAAATTATGACTTATTTAAAGATTGCAGGAGCTTGCAAGTTAAATGGGCAAGTAAGCATTAGCGGGGCTAAAAATGCGGCTTTGCCTTTGATCGTTTCTAGTATTTTGGCTAAAAATGAGGTGCAAATTTCAAATATCCCAAATGTTGCCGACATTAAAACGCTTTTTGTTTTGCTTGAAAATTTGGGTGCAAACTATGAATTTAAGGATAATTTTGCACGCATTGATACAAGAAATTTAAGTAAAACCAAGGCTGTTTATGACATAGTGCGTAAAATGCGTGCTTCTATACTTGTTTTAGGTCCTTTACTTTCGCGTTTTGGCTCGTGTGAAGTAAGCCTTCCGGGAGGCTGTGCCATAGGACAAAGACCTATTGATTTGCACCTTTTAGCCCTTGAAAAAATGGGTGCAAAGATAGAGATAAAACAAGGCTATGTCGTAGCTAGTGGCAGGCTCAAAGGCACTGATGTGCTTTTTGACAAGATCACGGTTACTGGTAGTGAAAATATCATCATGGCAGCAGCCCTAGCCAAAGGGAAAACAAGGCTTTTAAATGTCGCTAAAGAGCCTGAAGTGGTGCAACTTTGTGAGGTTTTGAAAGAAGCTGGGCTTGAGATCAGTGGCATTGGAAGCTCTGAGCTTGAAATTTATGGCACAGATTCAGAGCTTTTAAATTTCAAAGAATTTAGCGTGATCCCTGATAGGATCGAAGCTGGAACTTATCTTTGTGCTGGAGCAATCACAAATTCTAAAATCACGCTTAAAAAGGTTAATCCTTCTCATCTAAGTGCTGTTTTATCAAAGCTTGAGCAAATGGGCTTTGGTTTTGAAAGCAAAGAAGATACGCTTACGATTTTGCCTGCAAAAGAGATCAAACCTGTGGAGATTTTAACAAGCGAGTATCCTGGCTTTCCAACCGATATGCAAGCACAGTTCATGGCTTTAGCTCTTAAAGCAAATGGCACGAGTATTATTGATGAAAGGCTTTTTGAAAACCGCTTTATGCATGTAAGCGAGCTTTTGAGAATGGGAGCTGATATTAGGCTAAATGGGCATATCGCCACTATCGTTGGAGGAAGCGAATTAAACGGTGCTGATGTGATGGCTACTGATTTGAGGGCTAGCTCTGCTCTTGTTTTGGCTGCCTTGGCTGCAAAGGGCGAAAGCAATGTGCATAGAATTTATCATCTGGATAGAGGTTATGAGAATTTAGAAAGTAAATTTAAGGGCTTGGGTGCTGATATAAAAAGGCTTAAAGAAGAATGAAAGATATTTTTGAAACACTAAAAGAACTTGAAACGAAAATTGATCCACTCAAAGGCTATGAGCTGGTAAGCCTTGAAAATGCCAATAAACGCATTTTGGCTGAAGATATAAGGGCTTTAAGGGCGTCTCCAAGCTTTGATAACTCAGCACTTGATGGCTATGCTTTTAGCTATGCTGATAAAAATGAGGCTTTAAGCGTGAAAGAAACGATATTTGCCGGCGATAAAAGAAGCCTTACCCTTGGTAAAAACGAGGCTTTTAAGATCATGACAGGGGCGATGATACCAAAAAATGCAGATACAATTTTACCCTTAGAAGATGAGAAATTCCAAGATGAAAAACTGCTTATAAATGCTGATATAAAGCAGTTTAATGCTATTCGTTTAAGAGGGGAAGAATTTAAAGAAGGAGAAATTCTTTTCAAAAAAGCAGAATGCTTAAATCCTGCCAAAATAGCCCTTTTAGCCTCCCAAGGAATTTATAAAATAAAGCTTGCTAAAAGGCTAAATATAGGCATTTTTTCAAGTGGCAATGAACTTTATGAGCCTTGGCAACACGCTGATGAGTTTAGCATTTATAATGCTAACGCTCAGGCTTTAAACGCCCTACTTTCTAGCGAAAATGTCTCTTATCTTGGTATCATAAAAGATGAGTTTGAGCTTGTAAAGCAAGGCTTTGAAGATAATCAATTTAATCTTTTGATAAGTAGCGGTGGTGCTAGCGTTGGCGAGGCTGATTTTATGGAAAAAGCTTTGCTTGAGCTTGGTTTTGGGGCTGTTTTTAGGGGTGTTAAGGCTAAATTTGTAAAGCCAACCAAGCTTTATAAAAAGGGTGAAAAACTCGTGCTTTTGTGTCCTGGAAATCCTATGTCTGCTTTTTTGTCCTGCTTTATTTTTGCAAGAAAGCTTTTAAATTTGCTTCGTGGAAATTTTAGCGAAGGGCTTAAATTTAAGGCTATATTAAAAGATGATTTGAAGCTAAAAAGTGGAAGAAATAACCTCATTTTAGGGAATTTGCAAGATAATTTTTTTATCCCCTTTAACGAGGGCAAATACAGCTCAGCCATGCTCACTCCGCTTGCTCAAAGTGCTTTTTTGTTCATCAGCGATAAAGAAATAAACGAGTATAAGGCTGGCGATGAGATCAGTATTTTTTATCTCAATGCTTGATTTTTAAAAACGCAAATTTAAAAAATCTTGCTTTATTTTAAATGATTTTTCCATGCCTTTAAGGCTTCTTCTAGTTTAAGCTCGTATTGCTTGAAATTTGTGTTATCAAGCACAAAATGAGCTTTTGGCTCATCAAATTTTATATCCACTCCAACGACATTTTTTATTTCACCCTTTAAGGCTGCTGAGTAAAGCCCTTTTTTATCTCTTTTGATAAGCTCATCAAAATCACATTTTACATAAATTTCAAAATAATTTTTAAGATTTTTTCTATTAAAACTATAAATTTCATCAAACATAGAAATGGCACTTACGATGACTATCATACCTTGATCACTTAAAAATTTGGCAAATTTAGCTCTTTTGTAAGAAATTTCCAAGCGTCCTTTTTTATCGTATTCAAAATGCCCTAAAAGCTCTCTTAACTCATCTCCGTCTAAATAAATCACATTTTCAAACTCAGCCCTTAATTTTTCGCAAATTTTTTCAGCCAAAAAGCTTTTACCACTTCCTGCAAGCCCTGTTAGCCAAATCACACTACCATTTTTATAACGCATTTTAATCCTCAAAATTTTCAAATGACTTATTATTTTTGTTTTTAACAAATCTTAGCCAATATCCTGCTAGCATCGATGATAATAGCGTGGTAAGGATTAGGGTGGTAAAGAAATTTACATTTATGATTTGATAATAAAAAGCCACGCTTGCTAAGACTATGCCAGGACCTCCTCTAGCATTCATAGTGATAGCAAAATTAATTCTAGCTAAATTTGACATTTTAAGGCAAAGTAAGGCACTAAAAGCACCAAAAAACTCAAACACACAAGCTAATACACAAAAACACACAAAAGGCACAAAAGAAAACTCATGTATAATGTCAAGCTGAATGCCAATTAGAGCAAAATATATCGGTATAAAATATGAAAATGAAAATTCATTCACAGCAGAAACTTTTTCTTTTAAGCTCTCGTAATTTGTCAGAATGTTTTTGATTAAAAATCCTATCAAAAATGCTGAATACATAGGATTTATATGCAGTGTGTTTAAAAAAGCTATAGCTAAAAATAACAATACAAAAGCAAGTGTTAAAAAATCAATAGAGTTAAGATTAAAGCGGATTTTGTTTACTAAATTTGCAAAAAGCTTTACGCAAATAAATAATACGATAGTAATAAAGGCTGTTAAGAGATTGTCATACAAGCTGATACTTGTGCTTGTGGTGGCATTTATAGCGACATTTAAAAGTATCCATAAAAATAAATCTTGTATAGTAGAAGTGGTTAAAACCACACTTGCAAATCGAGTTTTGATAACTCCTATATCAAAAAATATTTTTGAAATCACAGGTATGGAAGTTACGGCTATGGCTATTAAAAATACCAAAGAAAATGATAGATAATTGCCCTTTTGTCCTATATAAATATCATGAAAATAATCTATAAAGAAAAAACCTAAAAAAGCCGGGATAAAAGTAGCACCGACAAATAAGGCTGTAATAATCTTTAAATTTTGCTTCGCAAAGCTAATTTGTGTATTAAAACCTGCCATAAACATAAGAAAAATAAGTCCTAATTGATAAAATACATTTAAAATTTTACTCTCTTCATTAAAAGCATTAAAAATACTACCTATAAAATCAGGAGCGATAAAATAAAATCCGCTAGAACCAAGCACAAAGCCACCTAAAATTTCACCTATAACTTTTGGAGTTTTTAAAGCTTCAAAAATCTTGCCAAACACAAAGGCTGATAAAAGTAATATAGCTAATGCTAGAAAAAGGCTTGTTAAATGGTCTGGGCTTAAGGTTTGTAATTTCATATTTTATTCCTTTTTAAAAATTTAGATTTAATTCATTTTCTTATTTAAAATTATTTGGTAATACTATTGCTAGATATACTTTTATCACTCAAGATAAATTTTTTCATTTTCTATTTCTTCTTTTATTTTGTTTAATATTTCCACACATTCTTTTACATATTTTCCCACAGCACTTTCTTCGCTTAGTTGAATTCCATATACGCCACTTTTTGATATACGATATAAATCATCTATTTCAGCTATTGTTGGGATTGGCTTTTCTTCCATATTTTTTAACACCTGTGTTGCTAGAAAAGTCTTTTTACCACTATGATTTGCCATTTTGATAATATAATCTTGAAATCTTGGTATCTTTTCTATGCCTATTTCTGTGCTTAAATCACCTCTATCGATAAGTATAAATTCAACCAAATCAAAAATGGATTTTAAATTTTCTACCGCACTAAGTGTTTCAATCTTTGAAATAATCTTTATCTTAGGATTTAAAAGCTTTTTTAATTCCATTATATCATTAGCCCTTCTTACAAAAGAAGCTCCCACAAAGCTTAAATCATATTCATTAGCAAGATTAATCAAAGCCTTATCTTTATCAAATAAAAAAGGAAGATTTTCACTCACACTTCTTATGTGCATGCCTTTGTTATTTAAGAGCACTCCATCGCTTTTTGAAGTAAAAACTATACTATCATCAAGAACAACTTTAACTATAAATAAAAAAGTTCTATCATTTGCAAAAACTTGCATATTTGGCTTTACAAGCTTATAAAAATCCACATAATTAAACTCATCATGTTTCAAGCAAAATTCTTTATCCTTTTGCACTTTTATAGGTGCTTTTAAATTTGCTGTGCGGATTTTATTGCCGGGCAAGTCAAGCAAAATATCAATATTTTCATTTTGACTTTTAAGATTTTTGATATTTGCTTCAATTTCTTTTAAATCGCCGTGTGCGCCGTTTATACGATATATAAAATTATCTTTATGAATTTCATTTATTTTTATTTTATTACCTAAGCTAGGTCCTGTTGTTAAAATGTATTTTTGCATATTATTCCTTTATAAAAATGTTTTCTTTGCAAATTATTTCGCTTATAAATTCTTTCATAGTATCAACATATACTATAAGACCATTCATTTCCGAATGAATATGGTTATCTTTGTAAATATAGCTTATCTCGGGTTTTTCTTTGTTATCGCTATAGTGAAAATCTATTTTTGGGACCAAATTTTCCATTTTAGCATGAAGATTAAATTTCTTCATATTAGGGGGCCTATGAATACATGAAGGATGGTTTAAGGCATGTTGAAGCTTTTCTATAGGATCCCTTGATACAAATATGAAAGGAATTTTTTTCTGCAAAAGACAAGCAAATTTAAGCCATTGATGTTTATCTCTCCGCGAATGACCAATTAGGGCTATTTTTTTACTATCATCTTCTAAATAAAGCTTATAAAAATTTAAGATAAGAGTTTAAATCTCTGGCACAACATTCTTCAATATCACATTCTTTCATAAACATAGGAAAGGCAACGAGTGCACTAGAGCCTAGGAGCATTCTTTTATAAACCAAGCTTTTAGGCAAAGGCAAATTCATATCCCATGCTATTTCAGCTGGTATGTTTTTGTATGATAAGCCTTGTTTTTTGTAAAGATCTGAAATTGAGTTCTCATTTATGTTTTCGTTTAAATTTGAACCTAAGCTTAAATTTTTATTTTCATTTGAATTCTCCTCTAAATTTACATTTTTTAAGTCTTTACTTTCAAACTCTTCATTTAAGATATCTGGATCAAACAAAGGAGGATAAGGGTGTTTTGTATCAAGATATTTTTCTTTAAATTTCTTAGAACTTAGCCAAGTATAAATTAGGCTTAAATTTTTAAAGATATAAGCTTGAACCGATAAAGGAATTTCGCCACCTCTATAAACATAAGCTTGGATTAATTTTAAAGTGTCTTCCAAGTATAAAAATCTTTGTTTTAATTCCCTAGTTTTACTAATATCTAAAAAATCAATCAAAAAACTTAGATCTATATTTAATTTTTTGAAAAAATCCTTCGAATTTAAAATTGATTTATGAAATTCTTTTATATATTTAACCTCCTTAAAGAATTTTAAATATCCACCTTTATACCAAGTTTTATCAGCTTTTATTAGACTAAGTCCAAGCAAATAAGAAAGATGAAATTTAACTATTTGGCTTCATTATAATCATAACAAGTTTTTAAATCAGGATATTTTAATGAGGGAAATACTGAAACAATTTTTTGATAAAGTTTTAGTTCTTTTTTATGAGTTTGTTTAGCTAAAAATAGTTTTAGAGGAAGGATTAAATACGCAATCCCCCCCCCCCTAGCCTCTTTATCAGTTTTTATAAGTATAGGGCCTAGTTTATAAGCTAGATGGTTTTTGATCCTAGATACAGCTGAGTGAGAATTTTCTAAAGACATTTCATAGTTCCTCTTTGAAAAATTTAAAAAGCTTTGTATGAGTTATCATTATATTTTTATGATTTGCTTCATATGCTTACTTATAAAAAAAGTTTATTATATCAAAAAAAACAAATTTGGAATTTAGATTTTTTTTAAAAAATTAACTTTAAGTGAAAAATTTTTGGAAAATTTTATTCTTAAAGAAAAAATAATAAATAACCTTGTCTGTATGATAGATGATTTGTTTTGTGGTTTGGATAGTGGATTTTTGAATTAACGATAGTTTATTGCTTGACAAAAATCTTTGTTTTGTATATAATTTTGCTTCTTAACTGCGGGAATAGCTCAGGGGTAGAGCACAACCTTGCCAAGGTTGGGGTCGCGAGTTCGAATCTCGTTTCCCGCTCCATTTTGCTTTTTTGATCACGATTTTTATCAACCTAAGACCCTAACATGCTTTAATTTAATTTTTTAGGATACCAAGCGTAATGATAAATTTTTAAACCTACCCTTAAAATAATACTAACAAGGCATAAATTTTTAAAAAATAAATTTAAAAGCTAAGCCTAAATTTAAAGCTTAAATTTATTCTAAAGCTTCTATATCACTTTCTATATGATGTATGTAATTTTCATCATTTTGTAAGGTATTAACAAGTCGCCCTATTCTCTCCCAGCGTATATTTTGATTTTCGTCCCAAGAAAAATACACAAACCAAGGAGAACCAACTATGAGTTTATAAGGCACAGAACCCCAAAATCTACTATCATTTGAATGATCTCTATTGTCACCCATCATAAAATACTCATCTTCAGGCACTTTGTAATAATAAGCATTTCCTCCGCTAGCACTCAAACCACCTAAACCCTCTATATATCTTGGTTGCATGGCAAATTGTCCTATTTGAAGATAATGAAGATAGGTTTGCTCAGTATCTACTCTTTCATCAAAATGAATACCCTTTTGCTCAAAAGGCTCTTTGACATAAATTTCATTGTCGATATAAACAAGCTTTTCTTTAAAATGCTCTTTCATATACTCATCGCCCTCAGCCATACGCACAAATAAGTTTTTATTGATAACAATAACCTCATCTCCTGCCTTAGCCACACATCGTTTAACAAAATGAATAGAAGGGTTTAAAGGATTTCTAAAAACGACTATATCCCCTCGTTGTGGTCCTTGTCCTTTGATAAGGTGTCCATCTTCATCAAAATCCGGCAAAACGGGCATTTCAATCCAAGGGATATGAGGGGTTGGAATTCCATAACTAAATTTTTTTACAAATAAAAAATCTCCCACCAAAAGAGTATTTTTCATAGAACCTGATGGTATAACAAAGCCTTGAACAAAGAAAAAAATCACAAGCAAAACGATGATAATAGTTCCTGTCCAACCCTGCGAAAAATGATGAAGTTTTTTAAAAATTTGCATATTTTCCCTTTTTAAAAGTCTGTTTTTAGTCTATTTCGTGCTGATTTTATGGTATTACTTAAAAGCATGGCTATGGTCATAGGACCAACTCCGCCCGGAACAGGGCTAATAAAACTTGCCTTTTTGCTTACATTTTCAAAATCCACATCGCCTGTGATTTTGCCATTATCTAAGCGGTTTATCCCAACATCAACAACGATAACACCTTCTTTGACCATATCTTCTTTAAGTAAATTTACACAACCTGCAGCAACGATGATCAAATCAGCATTTTTTGTATAAAGACTCAAATCTTTCGTGCGGATATGGCAAATACTTACACTTGCACCCTCATTTAAAAGTAAGGTAGCCATAGGACGACCGACTATATTTGAAGCACCGATTACGACAGCATCTAAGCCACTTAGCTTTATATCATAGCTTTTTAAAAGATGAATGATCCCTGCTGGAGTGCAAGGTAAAAAAGCACCTTGGATATTTAAATTTAAACACCCTACATTAAAGGGGTGAAAGCCGTCAATATCTTTGTTGCTATCAATGCTTTGAAGAATAATGTCTTTGTTGATATGTTTGGGCAAGGGAAGTTGAACTAAGATACCATCTACACTATCATCATAGTTAAGCGTGTTGATCAGAGCTAAAAGCTCATTTTGTGTGGTATTTTTATCAAGCTTATAAAGAATTGATTTGATCCCTATTTCTTCGCAAGCTTTGGTTTTGTTATTTACATAAATTTCGCTTGCAGGATCTTCTCCTACTAAAATCACAGCCAAGCAAGCTTCAATGCCATTTTTTTTCAGTTCTTTATTTTGTTCTTGAAGTTTAGTTTTAAGAGCAGAACCTACTTCCTTTCCATCTAATAACTTCATAAATTTCCTTATCATTTAATGCCATTTTAAAATAAAAATTGTATCATAATAAAACTTCTTTTTTATTAAAGGTGGGATTTGAAATTAAGATTTTTATTTTTTTTAAGTTTTAGCTTAGCTTTTGGTGATGATTTTATTACCTTAAAAGAATACGCAAAAATGCTTTATGAAAATCCAAGGGGTATAAGCTGTAAAGAATGTCATGGAGATAATGGAAAAGAACAAATTTTAGGATATTATACCCAAAAAGATAAGCAAGTGCCTTTTGTGGTGCCTGATATAAGAAAACTCAGCTTTAAAGAATTTGAAGCTTCCTTAAAAGAGGTAAAAGATAGCAAAAGTATCATGCCTACTTATTCTTTAACTACAAATGAAATCATTGCCCTTTATAATTACATAAAAGAGATAAACAAGGAGTAAAAATGAAAACAAATAAAGAAGCTTTTAAAGAAGCTTTTAAGATCATAGCAGGCGGAGTTGATTCTCCTGTTCGTGCTTTTAATGCAGTGGGTGGAAATCCCCCTTTTATACAAAGTGGCTCAGGCTATTTGATCAAAGATATAGAAGATAATGAATATATCGATTTTGTTCAAAGCTGGGGTCCTTTGCTTTTTGGACATTGTGATGAGGATATACAAAAAGCTTGCAAAACAGCCCTAAAAAAAGGAGCAAGCTTTGGAGCTCCAACTCTAGCAGAAAGTGAGCTTGCAAAACTTATCTTATCTTTGTTTCCTCATCTTGATAAAATTCGTTTTGTAAGTAGTGGGACAGAAGCTACTATGAGTGCAATTCGTTTAGCTCGTGGTTTTACGGCTAGGGATAAAATTCTTAAATTTGAGGGTTGCTATCATGGACATAGTGATTCTTTGCTTGTAAGTGCTGGAAGTGGTGCAGCAACTTTTAATTCCCCTAGCTCTCTTGGAGTATTAAGTGAGGTTGCTAAAAATACCCTAGTTGCAGAATACAACAATATCTCGAGCGTAAAAGAACTTTTCAATGCCCATAAAGAAAGCATAGCCTGCGTTATCATAGAGCCAATAGCTGGAAACATGGGTTTTGTTCCAGCAAAACAAGAATTTTTAGATGAGCTTGCAAAACTTTGCAAACAAAATGGCACTTTGCTTATCTTTGATGAAGTGATGAGTGGTTTTAGGGCTTCTTTAAAAGGATCTTTTGAGATCAACCACATAAAAGCTGATATCATAACCTTTGGCAAGGTTATAGGTGGAGGTATGCCTGCTGCTGCATTTGCCTCAAGAGCTGAAATCATGGATATGTTAAGCCCTTTGGGTGGCGTTTATCAAGCAGGAACACTAAGTGGAAATCCTTTAGCAATGGCTGCTGGTATAGCAAGCATTAAAAAGGCGAAAAAAGATAAAGATCTTTACAAAAGACTAGATAAACTCGCCCTACTTTTAACCTCGGGTCTTAAAGAAGTGGCAAAAGCTCACAATATACCTTTGCAAGCAAATCATATAGGCTCTATGTTTGGATACTTTTTTAATGAACACGAGGTTTTAAACTACAAAGATGCAAGCAAAAGTGATCTTAAGCTTTTTGCCCGCTTTCATCAAAACATGCTTAAAAAAGGCGTATATCTTGCTTGTTCTCAGTTTGAAACAGGTTTTATTTGCGATAAGATGAATGAAAAGCTTATTCATAAGGTTGTTAATATCGCTGATGAAAGCTTTAAGAAGCTATGAACAAAAGACAAAAGATCATTAAAAGTGGCGTAGAAGCTGCTGATAGTTTAAGTCTTGGAATTTCCATAGTAGTAGCCGTACTTATAGGTGTAGGTATAGGCTACTTGCTTAAAAAATACACAGGATTTGGCTTTTTGTTTTGGGTAGGGGTTTTTATAGGCGTAGCTGCAGCTATTTTAAATATCTACAAAGCTTACAAATCCCAACTTAAAGCCTATGAAGAATACAAAGATGATATCCGCTATAAAAATCCTAAATTTCAAGATGACGATGATGAGTGATGCTAAGTTTAGAACATAAAAAGGCTTTTTTTATCATTTTATTTGTGATCAATTTCTTATTTTTGTATTTTGCTTTTTATATGAGGGGTTTTAGTCTTAGTGTATTTTTAAGCTTTGAATTTGCATTTTTAGGTGTTTTTATCATCATTTTGCTTTCTTTTTTATCTTATCATAAAAAAATCACTCTTTTAGCTAAGCAAGTCGTAATCATCAAAAAGCCTTTAGCTATTTTCCAAAAAAAAGTATTAAATTTTCCAAAAAATCTTAAATTTAGCGATATAAATGACGATTTTGAGACTAAGAAAAAGCTTAATTTTAGAAATTTCGTTTTATTTTTTAGTTTTTTTAAAATGCTTGCTTATGTATTTTTTGTCTTGGGTTTTTTGTTTTTACAAAAACAAGAGCTTTTGGTTATCTTTGCTTTTATAGTGGGGATTTTTGGAGTGCCGTTTGCAGTTTTGCTTTTTGCATTATCGGTTTTTGTTTTAGGCTTATATAAAAAATGAATATAAAAAGAACGCTAAGATCGCTAACCGCCTTATTTGTAGGTATGTCTTTTTTGTTTGCTGGAAATGCCCTTGTGGTAAGTTCTATCAGCATTATTTTAAAAGATATGCAAGCTAGTGAAAGCACTATAGGGCTTATCAATGCTTGTTTTTTTCTAGGAGGACTTATAAGCACCTTAAGTGCGCAAAAAATCATAGCCAAGCTAGGACATATCAAGGCTTTTGGATTTTTCTCCGCTCTTTTTGGAACTTGCATTATCTTGCATATAGTTAATAACAATCTTTATTTTTGGTCTTTGCTTCGGTTTATACTTGGTTTTTGTTATTATTCTTTGCTTTTAGTTATAGAATCTTGGCTCAATGAAAAGGCAAAAAATGAAATCCGCTCAAGAGTGCTTAGCTTTTATGAGATCGTTTTTAATATCTCCTTTGGACTTGGAATTTTAATCATTGCTCTGAAACTTGACAATATCATGATTTTTATCATTGCTGCGAGTTTGATATTTTTTTCTTCCTTGCCTTTGAAATTTATCCGTATCAAAAGACCGGTTTTGCCTCAAATTCAGCCCATATCCCTACCTAAAATTTTTGATATAGCCCCTCTTGCAACGCTTACAAGCTTCATAGGCGGAATGCTCATGAATGGCTTTTTTTCAATGGGAGCTTTGTATATCTTGCTTCAAGGATATGATGAAAAAGCAGCTTCTTATTTTATGTTTTTTGCTCTTTTTGGAGGATTTTTAGGACAAGGCATTATGGGGGTTATTTCCGATAAAATCGGGCGTAAATTTGCCATTATCTTTGCTTCTTTGACGGCACTTTTTGTGATGATTATCTTTTTATGTTTTGAGGTAAATTTATATGTGCAATACGCTTTGGCTGTGCTTTTGGGTATGGGAATTTTTTGTCTTTATGCTCTATCCTTAGCCAGAGCAAATGATATGCTTGAAGATAAAAGTAAGATCGTAGAGCTTGGCAGAGGAGTGCTTTTTTGTTATTCTTTAGGCTCTTTATTTTCGCCTATACTTTTAGGATTACTTATGCAAAATTTAGGGGCTATGGGTTTTGCTTTATTTTATGCTATTTGTCTTACTTTTTTAATTTTATTTGCTATAAATAAGCCAAATGTCTTTAAAAAACGAAGATTTAAAGAAAATTTACGCAATTTGGTGGCGGTAGATGATTAACACTCAAATTAGCAATAACGCAAGCTCAAATTTAAACAAAGCAGATCTAAAACTTGATAATAAAGAAAATCAAAAAGATACTAAAACAAGTTTAAAAGAGACAAAAGAACTTACTCAAAGTCTTAAAAACAATCTTGGGCTTTCTCAAACAAAAGAACTTCCCCAAGCCTTAAGTTTTGATGATACGAAGCTTAATTTACAGCTCAAACAACTTGTTAATAAGCTTCTTGATCAAATCACAAGCAAAAATAATCCCAACCCAAATATCCTCAAACAAGGCGATAAGCTCAATTTTGCTTTAAATTTTGGTCATGAGCTTAAATTTTTAAGCAAAGAAATGAGTAAAGATAGCATTTTTTCCGAAGTTTTAAGCAAACTAGAGCAAATTTTAAAGCCTGCAAGTGCTATGAAAAATAGTGCCGATCTTACCCCCTTGCTCAAAAACTCCGGTGTATTTTTTGAATCTAAGCTTAAAAATGCTTTAAATCCAGAAAATTTACCCAAAAGCTTTCATATGCTTTTAAACACTATAAAAACCATTAGTTCGCCTAAAATCACTAATGAAATCATCGCTCTAGCAAATAAAGAACTTGATCCAAAGGCAAGTTTAAACGAACTTAAAAATATATTAAACACTCAACAAAAAGAAAATTCTACTCTTCTTAAAGATAGTGGCTTTAAAACCTTGCTTGATCTAAGTGCTAAGCTTGAAAATTTCAAAAAATACATTAGTAAAAATCCCAGCATAGCCCAAGAAAAGATAGCAAAGATAGCTGATAAAATTCTTGATAGTCTTAATAAACTCGAACAAGGCTTTAAGCAAGAACTAAGTAAGCCTGAAAATTTAATGCTTAAGGATACTAAAATTTTAAAAGACTTAAGGCAAAGTTTTGATAAACTAAAATCAACGCTTAAAAATATACTCGAACACAAACCCACCTCCTTTGAGACAAATAAAAATGTCATAAGTAAAGAAGAGCCAAAGCAAACAGAAAAAGGACACATAAAAGATCAAAATCAAATCCCAGATAAAAAAGATCAAATCAATACAAAAGATGAAAAAAAACCACAAATCAAAGGCGAAGAAAACAAAAAAACTTTAGAAAATCTAAAATCAGAAAATCCAAAAAATGAAAGCTTAAAACAAGAGTCAAATACACAACAAGAACTTAAAAACCAAGACATAAAAGATGAACACATAAACACCAAAGAAGAGCTAAACTCTAAAGAAGTGCTTAAAAATCCCAAAGAAGATACTAAAGCAAATTCTACCCCAAAACAAACAGAGTTAAAAGAAGAGCTAAAAGCACCAGCAACAAACCAAGAGCAAGAAAGCATTGAAAATACACCTTTACAAGAAGAAAATCATGTGCAAGAAGAAAAGCTTGAGCAAGGCAAAGATCAAAATAAGAGCTTAAAAGAAGAGACTATAAAGGAAAATTCTTCTAAAACAAATACCACTCAAACTAAAGAGCCTTTAAAAGAAAATATCAAGGAAGATATAGCAAATAACGCTCAAAAAAAGAGCGTTCAAGAAACTTCAAATGAAGTTAAAAATACAGCTCAAGAAAGACCTGCAAACAATGTTAATACAAATTTAGGAGAGATAAAAACACCTCAAAACTCACAAAATTTGGTTAAAAATCTCATCTTTAGCACCGAAAAGTTACAAATGCAGGATTTAGAAAATTTAAACAAGGCTATTAATGAACTTAGCAGAAAGATAAATCAAGGCTTAAAGCAACTTGATGCTAATGCAAATACCGCTAAAACAAATCTTGCTGATATAAAAAATTTAAATCACAGACTTGAAAACGCTATAAAAGATCTTGCCCAAATCACACCCAAAGATGAGGCGCAAATTGCCAAAGAGATAAAAAATGATATCAAATCAACGCTTTTGCAAATTTCAAATTTAGCCAAAGAAAGTGGCAATGAAAGCGTTGCGACAACGGCAAATCG
Organism: Campylobacter sp. MIT 99-7217; assembly: GCF_006864365.1. Classification (NCBI taxonomy): domain Bacteria; kingdom Pseudomonadati; phylum Campylobacterota; class Epsilonproteobacteria; order Campylobacterales; family Campylobacteraceae; genus Campylobacter; species Campylobacter sp. MIT 99-7217. The sequence goes on along the minus strand of NZ_QHLJ01000003.1, from coordinate 1,069 downwards.
CCTGCTTACCCAAATAGAGCTTAATCAACTCATGTCCCTAGCAAATGATTCTATTAACACCTCCTTACCTCTTGAATGGGAAGATTTAAATGAATCAAAAATTATATTTAGAAGAGGCAAAAAGGATAAGTATTTTGCTAGGATCAAGCTAAATTTTGCAAGTCTTGGCGAACTTGATGTCCTTCTTGCCCTAAATAATGATAAATATTTAGATATCAATATCATGGCTGAAAACAAAGAATTTAGAAAAAGGATTTATGAAAATGCACATGAGCTGAAAAGAAATATCAATAAAGTAGGACTTTTAAACTCAAATTTTTTCGTGGGCGATATCATAAGATCTCAATTTGACAATACAAGCTCTGGCAGAAGTTATGATTTTGAAATGGGTATAGATAAAAAGGCTTAAAATGGCTAAGACAAAATCCATAAGAAAAGCAGTTGCATTAGGATACAACAAAGAACTAGCAAATGCTCCAAAAGTCCTTGCCACAGGTAAGGGTGAGCAAGCTTCAAAGCTTATTTGCTTAGCTAAAGAACATGGCGTGCCGATCAAAGAAGATGAAGATCTAGTAGAAATCCTAAGTAAGCTTGATCTTGGAGATGAAATCCCGCCAAATATGTATAAGGCTGTGGCTGAAGTTTTTGCTTTTATCTATCAAATGGCAAATAAAAAATAGCTTAGATTACACTAAGATCTTGTCTCTCATATAATTAAATTCACGAGTTTTTTTGTTTTTTATAGGACTATCATAAAAATTTAATGCTTAATAATTAAAACCCTTATATTTAGTAAAATCAAAAAGCTTAAAAATTTTATCCTAAAGATAAAATGTTACTTTTTTATACATATAATTTGATCATTAATACATTTTTACAAATACTTAAAAACACCTATATGTAGTATTTTAAGAGAAGTATGTATAAAATTTTCATAAAAAATATTAAATTTGTATTAAAATTTAAGAGTTAAATTCCCAAAACCCCAAAAAGCCTTTTCAAAGGAATTTTTTGTGTCCGTTTCTACTTGTTTTTAATCATTTCTTAAAAACATTTGTAGCATTGTATA